>WGCX01000144.1 GCA_015493575.1 Desulfobacteraceae bacterium
CCCTGGATGAGATATCTTAATAATTTCAAAATGACTTGCACGTTTACCCTAACATTTTTTATCAGTCAGAGACTGTCTGATTTTGACGACTGCCTGATTGTACCGATGTCAGCATAATGCCTGAGAACTCAAGCTGTTTAACATAAACAACCATAATAGAAATAAACATAAGATACTTATTTTGTCAACATTTTAATTTTTCTTCAATTATGGCGGCATGATTCTTGATTGATAAGAATTAAAGCATAAGGGATGTCAGCATCCATTTTTTAAAACAGATAAATAAATACAGCAAATTTTTTTAAAAACATCTGGAAAAAAAATAAGGAGAAAATCATGACAAACTGGCAATGTAATAAATGCGGTTATTCAATCAAGGCAGATGCTCCGCCTGAAAAATGTCCATCATGCAGCAATGAATGTTCTTTTGTTGACAATTCATGCTATACACCAGACTGTCAGGGGATGCAAAGTGATCCCAGGATTAAAAAACAAAATGAGAACCGGTAAACTATCATTTACAGGGAAACTATCATTTATCAGTCATGCATGCAGATACTGATATTCTGAGACATTTCTGTATGGATTGCCCCGGATACAGATGTATCCCGCAATGATACAAATCAAGGAGTAATAAATATGAGCAGGCATCTTGTACTGGCCGGAGGCGGGAATGCTTCCCTGAACCATTGTCTATGTCAATGCAGGCACCATGCCCGGAAAAGATAAAATACCGGGAGTAACCATTGTGGGAAATCATGCTTCGGATATGCTTGCTGAATTTGTACTTGCAATGAAGCACAGGATAGGGTTAAATAAAATTCTTGGCACGATCCATATCTATCCCACAATGGCCGAAGCCAACAAGTACGCAGCAGGGCTGTGGGAAAAAAACCATGCACCTGAAAAATTAATTGCATGGATTGAAAAATACCATGGCTGGATGCGAAAATAGTGCATGAAAACTTACGGAGAAACGCATGGGTATAATCCCAGGTGTTCCAGGATCACAGATGAAATAAGTTTTTTCAATTTATAAAATTTGCGGTCCTCAGTGCCTTATTCCTCAATTTCTGTCAAAAAAAACAGGAAATTGGAAAAAGGCAAATGGGTTACGGGCATTGCCTGCCCTTATTTCATGCACTTAAAAAAAAGTAAATTATTTTAACTTTAAAAAAGGAGAACCAACCACAATGAAAGTAACCATTACAAAAGAATGCATGGGTGACAGAAACTGCAACGAACTTTGTCCTGAAATTTTTGAGTATGACGAGGATGAACTCAAGTCAACCGTGAAAATGGACGAAATTCCGGAGCACCTCAAGGCAATTGTGCAGCAGGCTGCCGATGAATGTGGTGCTAAAGCCATTATTATTGAAGAATAATGCAGCATGGTCCTAGTTTTGCTTTACGGACCTTACGTAAAATGAAGCCTGCTATCCATCCATAACGGCCGTGGACATGTGCAGACATGTGCAAAGTGCTGTCAATTGTAATGGCAGGCTTTAAAAACAAAAAAAAGGAGTAAACAATGAAATTCAGAGAAAGCCGGACTGCAAAAAATCTGCATGCATCTTTTGCAGCAGAGACCCAGGCAAGGGCAAGGTATAATTTTTTTGCAGATAAAGCCCGGGATGAAGGTTTTATGCATATCGGAAAAATTTTTGATGAAACAGCTGCCCAGGAGCATGAGCATTCACTGAGATTTTTCAAATTTTTTAACGGAGGGGAGCTTGAAATAAAATGGACTTACCCCACAGGTGTTATTAAAGACACACGGGCAAACCTGCTCTCCGCTGCTGCCCTTGAAAAATATGTCAGCGAGGATATGTACGCAAAATTTGCAATAATCGCAGATGAGGAAGGGTTTGAAAGAGCTGCCGACACATTCCGTAATATCATTATACCGGAAAAACACCATGAGCAGCTCTACCTTGACCTTGCTGAAAATATTGCAACAAACAGGGTGTTTCAAAAAGATGAGGAAACTTTATGGAGATGCCTGAGCTGCGGCTATATTCATAAAGGTAAATCAGCACCTGAAAAATGCCCGGCCTGTGTCAAGCCTGCAAATTATTTTGAGCTGCTGTACAAAAACTGGTAAAAAATCCAACTGCCATGAGGCGGATCCGGAGACTCCGTTTCTTGGCCTTAACGGCACGATACCCCTGCCATTTTATTCAAAGATATGTTTCAGGGAAACCCGATGTCTTGATAAACTAAAACACAGCATCACACCTGATACGATCCTGGTCGTACATCCACCGCCGAGAGGTGTTTGTGATAAAGTGGGCAGCAGGTTCAGTGCCGGAAGTTTCCAATTAAAAAAAATTCTTGAAAACCACCCGCCATTAATGGTGTTATGCGGTCATATCCATGAACAGGCAGGATATCAATTTTTTAAAAATATTCCTATTGTCAATTGTGCAGTGAATAGCAAATTTGACGGTGCCATCGTAGATTATGATAAAGGCCTGCCTGTGAAAATAAAAATATTATAAAATTTGCTGAATTTCCTTAATTTTGATATTAATGACAGATTTCATAAAAATATAGATAGTGATGGATGTCAAATGAAGGTTTCAGTAAAATTTATAAAATACGGATTAATTGGAGGAATACTGATTTTCATCCTTGTAAAGGGATATGAAAATCTTGATTATAACTGGCAGTGGTACAGGGTCTGGCCCTATTTTTTTTCATTTGAAAACGGCAGACTTGTAAAAGGTCTGCTTGTGGACGGCCTGATCATCACCTTGAAGATCTCATCCATTGGTCTTCTTCTTTCCATGTTAATTGGTTTTTTATCTGCCTTTGCCCGGCTGTCACCCTTTCCCATGCTGAGACTTGTATCATGGATTTATATTGAAAGCATCCGCAACACCCCGTTGCTGGTCCAGATCTTTGTGATCTATTTTGTAATTTCTCCGGTGTTGAACATATCTGCTTTTTTTTCAGCTGTCATTGCCTTAAGCCTTTTTGAAGGTGCATATTCTTCGGAGATCATACGTTCGGCAATTGTTAACATTCCAAAAGGCCAGTTTGAAGCTGCCAAAAGCATCGGGCTTTCCACTCCTGTAACCTATACAAAGGTGATCATACCCCAGATGCTGCGCCAGGCACTTCCAATGCTGGCCGGCCAGAGTGTATCACTTATCAAGGATTCAGCCCTTGTCAGCACCATATCCATATATGACCTGACCATGCAGGGAGAAAGAATTGTGTCTGAAACATTTTTAACGTTTGAAATCTGGTTTTCAGTTGCAGTATGCTACCTTTTACTCACGGCAAGCCTCTCCTTTTTAATAAGAAAATTTGAGGATAAAATTAAATTTGTACATTAATAACCGCCATGGGGCGGGGCTGACCTGTGATTTAAGGCTTTGTGCAAAAGACAGAAGAATACAGATTTTATAACTTTTTTGACTTAATTTATAACTTTTGTGACTTAAAGGAAGGAAATATGAAGAAATTATGTTGTTTATTTTTTGTTACTTTTTTTATTTTCTGTTCTTCAATATCCTTTGCAGGTGAAATATCAAATCAACTGTCAAAGGAAAGTATAATTGAAAAAATACAGAAAAAAAGGGTGATAAGGATTGGCATGTCAACCTTTGTACCCTGGGCAATGAAGGATAAACAGGGGCGGCTGATCGGTTTTGAGATAGATGTTGCAAAAAAGCTTGCCCATGACATGGGAGTCAAGGCTGAATTTATCCCAACTTCATGGTCAGGGATTATTCCTGCACTGTTAACTGGCAAATTTGATGTTATCATTGGTGGAATGGGGATCACACCAAAGCGCAATCTCAAGGTAAATTTCACCATGCCCTATGAATTTTCAGGGATGTCAATGGTTGCAAGCAGGGCAAAGGCAAAGGGATTTTCCACCCTTGCTGATTTCAATAAAAAAAATGTTACCATTGCCGTGCGAATGGGGACGACGGCAGAAATATCAGTTAGAAAATTTATGCCCAATGCAAAACTGAAGATGTTTGACAATGAAAGCGAGGCCTTGCAGGAACTGGTGCTCGGCAGGGTGTATGCCGTTGTTTCATCAGCTCCCATGCCGGTATTTTATGCATTGAAATATCCAAAAAGGTTATTTATTCCGTTAAAGGAAAATTTCACAAAAGAACCCATTGGATTTGCTATCCGCAAGGGTGATTACGATGCTTTAAACTATTTTAACAACTGGATTCTTTACACACAGTCCCAGGGATTTTTTAAAGACAAAAAAGCATACTGGTTTGAATCAAAAAAATGGGAAAGCCTTGTTAAATAAGAAAGGCAATAAATTTACCATTGTAGATGCAGCTGTCATCATAGTTCTTGCCGCCGGAATATCGTATTTTTTTTTCCGCATGGGCAATGTGCTGGATTATCACTGGGACTGGAAGGCCATTCCCGGATATTTCATTTTCAGGGATCCTGCAACGGGCAAACTTAAGGCGAACATATTATTAAAGGGGTTTTTCACCACCATAAGAATCAGTGTGTGGGCAAGTCTGCTGGCGTTTGTGCTGGGCACCATATCGGGCATTATGGGAGCAGGCAGGTCATTTATGAATCGATTTGCAAGCCGTTGTTACGTTGAAACCATCAGAAACATCCCGTCCCTCGTTCTGGTTATTATATTTTACTATTTTGTTTCAAGCCAGTTTCTGGACCGCCTTTATATTGATCAATGGCTGAGAAACAGACCCCATGCCATTCAGAATTTAATCGGGATCATACTTGCAGAACCCGACAGGATTAATTCGTTTCTGTCCGCAGTCATTGCTCTTGCCATTTATGAGGGTGCCTATATTTCAGAAATAGTACGGGGAGGAATCAATTCCATTCAAAAAGAGCAGTGGGAGGCAGCACTGTCCATGGGACTGTCGGGAACACAGGTTTTTCTGCTTGTCATACTGCCCCAGGCCTTTCAAAAGGTTGTATCACCACTTGCCGGACAGTTTATTTCCACCATTAAGGATTCCGCCATTGTTTCGGTAATTTCAGTACAGGAACTGACCTTCCAGGGAATGGAACTTATGTCAGCCACATTTTTAACCTTTGAGATATGGATCACAATTACTTTTCTGTATTTCATTCTTACTTTTTCCCTGTCAAGATATTTTGCCGTGCTTGAAAAAAAATTGACATTAAGACAGTAAAAATACTATTTAATTGTTCATGCATGTGGTATGTAAACATAAATGTATTTATTCAGCCGCGAATTTACACAGATGAACGCAGATATGTATTAAAAATACTGATATTACAGTTGTTTATTTTTAAAATTTTGTTTAGTTTATGATGAGTTTGAAGATGAGTTATTAATACCAAGGCGGGCGATGCCCGCAAACCATTTGCCTCTCCTCAATTTCTTGTTTTTTTTAACAGGAATTGAGGAGTAAGGCACTAAACTTATTGATACCAAACATATTGATGCCATTATTTCTATTAATCTATATTAGATAATCCAAGGGCTTTTACGGACGTTACTGCCCGCAGCCCGGTAAAAACACAAATAAAAATGCAACAAAAGGAGAAAGCACATGGGTTTTAAATCAATTGACGAGATACTGAAATTTGCAGTTGACAGAGAAAAAGAAGCCGTTGAATTTTATTCTTCTTTATCAAAGGAAGCGACAAGACCGGCATTAAAAGATGTATTTAAAAAATTTTCAGAAGAAGAGGAAAAGCATGTGACTCTTATTTCTGATATTGCAGGAAATAAAGATAAAATTGACTCATATGAATTTAAAAATATTCCCGATCTTAAAATAAGTGATTACATGGTGGAAACGGATTATGAAAAAGGTATGCCCCTGCCTGAAATCCTTAAAATCGCCATGAAAAAAGAAGAAAATTCAGTTAAACTTTACAGGGATCTTGGAAACAAAACTGACAATGAAGATGCTAAAAAACTTTTTAAACTTCTTGTCCAGGAAGAGCAGAAACACAAACTTGCCTTAGAGACAATGTTTGATGACGATCTTGCAGCAGGGGAAGGTTAATTCTTATTTCTTTTAAAAAAAGGGGATTGATAAATAATTTATCAATCCCCTTGTTAAATATATCCGCAGTTCAGCTCTGTCTCATGCCCGTTATGCAGGACTTACATATTACTCGATTATCAAGTTTTTTAATTGAAATTTTTCCAAAAAGGGGGTCAGGCTTTTCTTATTCGTTGTTATCAAACTATAAATATATGTTAACCTCAAAAGTTGAGATAATGACAATAAGGAAAGCCTGACCCTCTTAAATCTTTAATGTTC
>WGCX01000145.1 GCA_015493575.1 Desulfobacteraceae bacterium
ATCGTAATTCAATCTGACCAGTTGCTGTTGTACAAGCCTCCTTATGGATGGTTCTTCATCCATCACGAGAATTTTTTTTCTGTTTTCAGAAGAACGGTTGCAAATATTTTCCATTGGATTAAAAATAGTCATGATTTTATCGTTCATTTGTCATATATCGGCTTGCTGCAGCAAGTATAAGCAGGCGGTCTTCAAGCTGGTCTATATTTTCCAGGCTTGTATCGAACCTGTCTAATATTTTTTTTTAATTAATCCTAAAACGGGTTGTCATTCCATGGATCTGTTCGGCAAGTGTTGACATTTCACCGGCACTGATATTCACCTGGGAACTTGCTTCGGACATCTCCTTTGATGACTGGCTGACGTCAATAATTTCTTTGGCAATACCCGCTGCAACAGTTGAGCTTTCTGCAACATTTTCGTTAACATCCTGAATACCGAGAGATGCCTGACTGACATTGCCGGCGATTTCAGCGGTGGCCTCTGCCTGTTCCTTAACCGCTGTAGTTATGGTTGTTACAATTTCATTAACATCTCCTATTACCGTGGTAATCTCTTCTATTTCACCAACAGTGGCATTTGTAGTTTTTTGAATATCTTCAATATTTTCACGAATTTTATGGGTGGCAGAAGCTGTCTGTTTGGCAAGTTCCTTTATCTCCCCTGCAACAACTGCAAATCCTTTACCTGCTTCTCCTGCCCGGGCAGCTTCAATTGTAGCATTTAACGCCAGAAGATTAGTTTGTTCGGAAATTTCCGATATCACCTCGGTAATTTTATCTATTTGTTTTGCAGCATTACCAAGCTGACCGACTTTTTCCGTTATTTTCTCTGATTTCATAACTGCATCATTTGTTATTGATGTCCCCTGTTCCGTGTTGCGGGCAATTTCACCAATGGTTGCACTCATCTCTTCTGCTGCCGCTGCAACCATCTGAACATTTGTGGATGTCTGTTCCGATGCGGCTGCCACGCTGTTCATGCTGGAGCTCATCTCTTCTGCCGCTGCTGCAACGCTGTCGGATTTACCGGATGTGTCTTCCGCACCATTGAGCATCTGGGTGGAAATAGCTGAAAGTTCCGTTGAAGATGAGGAAAGTACTTCAACCCCTTGGGTCAGTTCCTTGAACATCTTATTTAAATTTTTACACATCTGATTCATGGCTTTGGCAAGTTGTCCAATTTCATCTGACTGGTCAATATCAAGTGTCTGAGTTAAATCCCCTTTGGATACTTTTTTGACAAAATCAACTCCCTGTTTAATGGGTCTTGTGATTAACATGGCAAAAAACAATCCAAGGCCGATACTTAAAAATATTGATACAACCAATACAATTATAATTATCTCATCGGCCCTGGCACTTATTCTTTTAGCCCTGATTTTTTGCTGTTCCAAATTCCTGTCGGCTGCTTTCTTGGTGATTGCAGCCTTTTTCATAATAACGCTGCCTTTTGTTTCCTGTGCAGCCATGACATTTTTGAGATTATTATCATTTTTTATCCAGTCAGCCATAGCTTTTTCATATACTTTTGTCGCATGTTCTGCCGGTGCAATAAGCTGCTGTCCCTCTGAGTCTGCGGTGATTTTTTTCAGCTTGTCATACAATTGAGACAGCTGGGGGAAAAGAACCAGCATTTCATTATAGGCTGTACGGTCCCTGTTTTTTAATTCCTGCTTTTCAGCGCGCAGGATCTTCATGGTATGTCCGTAAATATTGTTTGTCATGATATATCTTTGAACATAGGCATCAAGTTCTGAGGGTGGTGCTCCTTTTTTCCGGGCGCTGGTATAGGCTTGTGCATCCCCTTTAAGAAGTGCACTGGCAGATTGTTCCAAAATTTTTCCGGATTTCACCATTGCCTTTATATTTTTCTTGTTTTCAGCAAGAATTTTAACACATTTCCTGTATTTTAATGTGTATAGCCGGGTGTTATTCCCTGCTGCTTTTGACTGTTCAAAAAGCTTTTTATCATTGAATTTTTTTGCAAGATTTCCCAATTTATCAATGAATCCGGTAAGTGCTTTGATATTGGCCTCAGCATCCTTACGAGCCTGTTCTTTTCCTCCTGACAGATAGTCCTTTTCTGCAATAATGGTTGCAAGCGTTTTTTTCTCAATTGCTGCAGCATATTCAACTCCCTTTGCATAATGGTCTGTTATGCTGAAAAGTGAGCCTGAAATTTTCCCCATGTACGAAAAATTTATTAATCCAAAAATAATAATGACCAAAGTCACCAGCATGAATCCACTCATAAGTTTAGTTCTAATGCTTAAATCTTTAAATCTCATTTTTTCTCCTTTTACTTTTTTTCTATGAAACTCCTGCTAAATTCCTTTAAGAATCAGAGTCTCAAGCTCTGTTGAGAAGCAGTCTGAGAGTCTTCAGACCTGCCTCATGGCAGTTTTATAAGAAAGAGCTGATTTTTGACAACGTAACTGATGCTCTTTTCCATGTTCGTTGAGAGGCGCTGTAACGCGGTTCAGCCCGGCCTCAAGGCCGTTATTAACAGCGTAATGCCGATAATACTTTAAAGGTCACGCTCCTTTTACTCATATCTGTAATAATGTTTAATTTTATGGTTAATAGTGGCAATTCCGGATTTGCCAGGCTGCCATGACTGTCATGGCCGTTCTGAAAATGCATTTAGATACATGGCTTGAAACATTGTTCCATAATATTTTTCTGTATTTCTTCCCTTATTAATGCCCGCTTTGCAAGCCCCTGCACAATCGCATTTTCAACATCCTTCAGACTGACAGGTTTTTCGAGATAATCGGTTACTCCAAGACGAATTGCTTTTATACTGCTTTTTAAACTGCCTCTTCCCGTGATGATGATGGAAATTATGTCAGGATTATAAATTTTTATTTTCCTGATCACTTCAATCCCGTTATAATCAGGCAGACACAGATCGGTTATGAGTATGTCATATCTATTTCCTGTTGCTTTATGAATACCGGTAAAACCGTCCTGTGCACTGTCAACCTTGTATTTTTTTGTTGCAAGGCCCATTGTGAGAGCTTTTCGTATGGAGGAATCATCTTCCACAATTAAAATACGA
>WGCX01000146.1 GCA_015493575.1 Desulfobacteraceae bacterium
CAATGAAAGTCTATTGTAAAAATATCTGAATGGTTCTACCATTCTGTAACTATTTGAAATTATGATATTTAAAATTACTTTCTTATAAAAAGCTTAAGGTGTTAAACCCGTATGTGGAGATTAAGTAATAAACATGACTTACCCACATGGAATGGAAAAGAGCCGGCTTAAATAATTCCAAGGGATTTCAGGAATGCTCCCAGAACACCAATCACTGAAATACTTATTGCAATTGTAAACATCCGGATAGTAAAATTTCTCTGTCTTTCATCCCTGCCGTCAAGCTTATCAGCTAACCTGTCAATAGAAGAAATCATTGATTCAAATCTCTGGTCGACTTTTTCGAATCGTTGATCAACTTTCTCGAATCGTTGATCCATGTTGATTTGCATGGCTTCGAATTTCTGGTCAACTTTCTCAAAAGATTTGGCAACGTTGTTTTTGAATCCATTGATATCCTGATTGACACGATCAATCTGGAATTGCATATGATCAAATCTTGATTCAAAATATTTAGTCGTGGGAATGACGTTTGCAACAAGTAAATCAATTGTCTGCTTATTTATTTTGAAATCTGCCATATCAAGGGAAAGATCTGATGCAGATATTTTTTTTTCTTTTACACCCTCATTCTTCCCTTTGCTGTCTGTTTGTTTCTTTTCATTTTGAGCGTCATCGTTGATTTCGTCGATGAGAGAGGTTGTTGTGCCCATAATCTGCCCTCCGGTTTATGCTTAACTTTTTATTTCATCTCCTGCATTTCTTCATTAAGGATAATATATAATAACCTGAGAAAATGATAAAAGCAAAGCATATTGAGTATAATCACAAAAAAATGGAAAAACTGCGGGTGCAAAATGCTTGCTTTCTTGGTGGTCCCACAGTATTAAACAACATCATCAACTCGTATCGATGCTTATCTGTGCTATGCTTTTGAAATGAAATAAAAGTGCAATGAAAAGAAATTCAAATGAGATCAAAACAATAAAAGGATGAAAACAGGCAGACTTTTGTGAGGGTACTGCATATTGAGGGAGTTTAGTACTGCGAAAGTATCATAAAAGCAAGCATTCTCAACCCATGTTTTTCCATTTTAACCCATAATTCCCTCTAAAAATTTCAAACTCTTTTCTTCACACAGAAATATCTACAATAATTTTTTTCAGCGTTTCGGCAAGAAGGGGCAAGTTATTTTCACAGACCCAAAATATCTCTTCCGCATCAATATCAAAATAATGGTGTGAAATAATATCACTCATTCCCTTCGCACCCTTCCAATCAACCTCCTGATAATTTTGCAACAATGTTTTCCCTGTTATTTTATCTATTCTCTTTAAACTTTCACCAACCTCAATCAACAGCATACAAATAGCATCCAACTTCTCCATACCCTCATGAGTGAGAGTCAGTAAAATAATCAGCTGAGTCAACCGGTTCAAATCTTTTGATTATCCTCTCAACGGCATCCAGGGTTTGCTGCAACTGTTCTTCAAGCATTTCTGTGTCAGACATAGACAGCCTCGTTATTTATCTGCTTCTTTAAAAACGGATTCATTTTCTCACGAAATCTTACTATATCAATAGATAAGTTCAATTGCTTTTCTAAATCTTCTTTAATATGGGCTATATCCGGAACTCTCAAAACGCATAATCCCGCAACTCAAGGTCTGGCCGGTGTTTAACTACAAGTTCACAGTGTATGAAAACGAGCAGGAATCTGACCCGGAATATCGACATCACCAACAGTGAGAAAAATCATGTCGGAGAAGGCGTCCAGGGTGCGAAATCCACTGGCTCTATTTTTTACGATTTTAATAATTCTGTTGAGCCCTTCAGCAATGGCATTGGTTAACCTGTTCTCGACAAACGGCAGAAGTCGATGCCGGTGTTTACTGACGGTTTTAACAAAACTTTTGATTGGATCAAGACGACTTTTCATGGCAGTTTGACACCAGTTGTCCAGGAAGTCTCCGGCTTCCTTTTGATCTTTGAAATTCCAGAATTGTTCAAACTCATCGCTGAGTACCCAGGCTCTGTAGATACGGCGGTTTCCATTCATGTAGAGAGCCTTGAGCTTCTTGATATCGTCATCATTGCGTGTTGATGGATGACGATACAGCAACCACCGCAATCCCTTGAGAGTAGCTCGACCTTCTTTGTCTGCCTCCCGCCACTGCTCCTTGCGCACTTCATCCACTGCAGCCTTGAGGGCTTTGACGACGTGGAATCTGTCCAGCACCAAAGTGGCCTTCGGGCACCAATGCTCAATGGCTCCGATGTACGCCTGTCCCATGTCGCAGCTGGCGGCCACAATCTGTCTGCGCTGGTATGCACTCAGTTCCTCGGCAAAAAAACGATCTACGGTTTCTCTCCCCTTGCCAAGTCCAACCCAAAGAACACAAGAGCGTTTTAGATCATAGACAATCGTTGCATACTTTCTTCCTTTGCAATAGGAGATCTCGTCGATTCCGATGTGCGTCAGCCTCCTGATTCGATGACCCTTTCGCACCCTGGTAATGATACGGTGAAGCATATCAGACAAGGTGGATGTCGATATCTTTAAGAGTTCGGCAGTCGCTTTCTGTGTCATAACAGCACAATAACTCAGTAGCAAAAATTCAAACCGATAGGTGACCCGGGCATGTTGCGCAGCCCATGGAATATTTTCCTGAACACGGCCATGTTTTCGGCACATAATCTCCCGCGGGCGGTACACCAGAAACACTTTTCTCCCACAGACCGGGACGTCCCTCCATACTCGCGGCTTGTTAAAGGTTCGGATAATCTTGCCACGCCGGTCACATTTGGGACAGCGAGCTCCGTTTTTATGAGGCTTAACATCAAGCCAGAGTTCTTTGCACCAATTCTTGAAAGTGAAACCAACGACACGATATCCTTTTATTTTAAGCAGTTTTTGGATAAACTTCAGTATGCTCATGGGATCCTCCTTTTTTAAGTGATTTTGGTGAACCACTTAAATAGATTCCATGAGCATATTTGTCAATCCCTGATAGCGTAGAACCGTTTGGCCTAAAAAACGTAGGGGATGAAAACCAGCTCCGCAATTCTTTCCTTATCAGATCCCCCCTCGTAAAGTAAGGGGGATCTGATAAGGAAAGAATTGCTAAGAGGCCACAACCAGAGAATCGTTATCTATT
This sequence comes from Desulfobacteraceae bacterium, assembly GCA_015493575.1. GTDB lineage: Bacteria > Desulfobacterota > Desulfobacteria > Desulfobacterales > Desulfobacteraceae > WGCX01. Next base: position 3,159 of record WGCX01000146.1, read on the forward strand.
GCACCTCACTCTTTTTGAGAGATTCGGATTGACCCTTAATATGCACTATATTATAACGATTATGAGGCGGGTCTGGATTTGCCCTGATCCGTCTCTAAAAATCAAAGATTTCTTAAAAACACTGCACCACATTTCTGATGATATCCCAAATTTTTAAATTATAATTATTGTTAATTTGTTGACACTCATAGTTACTGTTGTTATTCTTTAATTTATAAAAGTTGCGAAATTTGGATTACTTTCTTTTTTGAGATTCATACATGCAGATTTATATCAACTTTTCCGATCCCCCCTCTACTGCATTAATATATTCGCAACCAGTAAAATTAACCTTGTTCATCATAATTAAACAGCTTGTTTGTTCTTTAAAATATTGGTTGTTAATAATCTGTTGGTTTTATTTATCTGGTTTTATTTATCTGGTTTTACGGGAGGGGAAAATGGGTGAGAATAAAAATCCGAAATTTCTTGCAAATCACATTGATGCCGTTAAAAAAGGAAAAAGAACCTTTGAAGATGCTTTCCAGGGTGTGACGAGAATGATTCTTGAGACAGGAATTAAGAAAATTACTGTCAAGGGGAAAAGCACATATCATTTTGATCTGTTCAGCAGAAGGAAAAAGCACCTGGTGGGAATGTACGATGAGATTAATAGTTTTGTGTCATTTGTAAAGGATGCTTCAGAAGGTGGTTCTTCAAGGGAAATGGCCTTTGTGCTTGTGGGAGAGCCCGGAAACGGCAAGACTTTTTTTGTTGACTACCTCTGCGATGAATACAGGCTTTTTCTTTCAAAACCTGAAAACAGGAAATACACATTCAGATTTATAGGCCTTGACAAGCTTGAAGGGTATGGAAGAATAAAGATGATTGAGTCCCAGACCTATGAAGATCCCATGATTCTCGCCATGGGCCTTTGCGAAACAAAGGAAGAATCAATTAAATATCTTGAAGAGAAATTTTATTTTTCCGAAAAGGAGATAGATGCAATTTATGGAAATTATCGTCCCCTTGGCGCCTGCTCAGGTTATATCTGGAATCAGATCAGGGAGTATTCTGACAACGATATAGATAAAATGCTCTCCATGGTGGAAATAGTTCCGGTTCCCATGACTGAAAGTCTTGGCACCATTACGGGAAAATATCCTGCAAAAGACAAGATCACCTCATCCGCCGTTGATCTTCTTGGTGAAGAATCCATACAGAGGCTTTTGCATATCACAGATACAAATAATCCTTACAGGTTTGATTTAAGACGTGGTGCCCTTGCAAGGGTTGCAGGCGGCGGAATTCATTTCAGCGATGAAATATTTAAAAACAAGCGTGATCTCGTCCAGGTTTATCTTGGTGTTATCCAGAACAGAAATATAGAAATAGATGGTTTTAAATGGCCCATTGACACTTTGATCATCGCCACAAGCAATAATTCCGAGTTCAACACCTTTCTTGCCGAAAGGGAGGAAGCTCCGATTGTTGACAGGTGCCGCATCTGCTATGTTGCCCACAATACCGATTATAAACTCCAGGAGCAGTTAACGGATTATGCAATCGGAAGCGATGTAAAAAGCACATTGAACCGTGAAAAGCTCCACCAGGACCCGAACCTTAACTATGCTGCATCCACAGCTGTTGTCCTGACAAGACTTCCCAGATCGGAGAAACTTACCCCCGTTGAAACCATGAAACTTGCAGCAGGTGAGGTGGCAGGGGAAAAGAGCCTGAAAACCCTTGCCGAACTTATTGATACCCTGAACAGGGAAATTGATATTACAAAGAGATTCGGCCAGAAAGGTCTTGGCCAGAGAAATCTTGGCAGGGCAATCCAGCTTCTCCTTGAAAGTTCCGAAACAAACGAAGGAACCTGCATGTTTGCCCTGGATATTTTCACCACCCTTGAAAAAGTTGTGCTTGATTATGTTTCAGAGCCCGGGGATCGAACAAAATTCATGGATGATCTAAAAATCGCAAGGGGACTTTACCGCGAAAGAATTATGACAGAGATGTTCAATGCATACATGGATGAACCCCTTGCCATAAAAAAAGATGTGATGAACTATGTTAACATGATCATAGGTATTGATGCCGAATATCTCGGGCCTGACATGATGTGGAAGTATAAAGATCCCCAGACAGGGGAACTCAAGGCGATGAAAATCGATGAAAGATACATAAAAAACGTTGAAGACAGGCTTGGTCTTAAAACCGAAGAGCAGAGGTCTTCTTTCAGAAATACAATAAGAAAAATTTACGGTCAGAAGATCTCCGTGGATCCGGAGTATGATTTCATGGATAATCTTGAGCTTGTAAAGGCTGTGACCGATGTTAGGCTGAAATCCGATATTGCAGGTGCCGGAAGCCTCATCGGCGCACTTGCAAACAGGACAAACGAGGAAAATCAGAAACTCCACGACAGAATGGTCAGCACCATGACTGAAAAGCTTGGATACTGCATGACCTGTGCCCAGAAAACCATTGAATATTTCTGCAATCAGGAGGATGATAACTGATGATAACCCTGGACGAACTCTTAGAACGTGACAAGGAAAGAGAAAAGGACGGGTTTAAAAGAAAGATACGCATCGGCCGCATTGTCAAACCCGGCCGCGGGGGCAGGGACAGGATTATAGTGGTCCCGACAACTGTTGAAGAAAAATTTGTACATGACGAAATATCCTTTAACGAGCAGGGAGAAGGGGAACCCACCGGCGGAATCGGGCAAGGCGAAGAGGGCGAGGTTATAGGCGAAGAACCGATCCGTCCCGATGAAGAGGGTGAAGGAGAGGGAGAAGGCGAAGGCGAAGGGCCTGGTCAGGGAGAAGGCGGAGACCATGAATTTGAATCCAATGCATATGATCTTGGCAAAGTTCTGTCGGAAGATTTTGAACTTCCCAATCTCAAAGATAAGGGCAAAAAAAAGACACTTGCAAAATTCACCTATGAGATGACAGACAGGAACCGCGGTTTCGGCCAGATTCTTGATAAAAAAGCAACTTTAAAAAGGATAGTCCAGACCAATATAAGCCTTGGAAACATCCCGGATGTTTATGACATAAATCCCCTGGATTTTATCATATCTCCAGCAGATATGATCTACAGGATACTTTCAAGGGAAAAAGCCTATGAATCCCAGGCCCTTATTTTCTTTTTAAGGGATTATTCAGGTTCCATGGCAGGAAAAACCACACAGACTGTGGTATCCCAGCATGTAATGATATATTCCTGGCTCCTTTATCAATACGAAAAACAGGTGGAAACAAGATTTATCCTCCACGATACAGAGGCAAAGGAAGTGCCTGATTTTTATAAATACTATTCCTACAAAGTTGCAGGAGGCACAAGGGTTGCCTCGGCATATAAGCTTGTAAATGAGATCGTTGAACAGGAGAGCCTTGCAAGGGATTATAATATCTATGTTTTCCACGGGACAGACGGCGATGACTGGGACACCGACGGTAAAGATGCCCTTGCCGAACTTGAGAAAATGCTTGGATATGCTGCAAGAATCGGCATCACCATTGCAGAACACAGCTATTCAGGGTCCAAGGCAACTGAGGTTGAAAAATATTTAAAAGCATCAACTCTTTTAACGAAACATAAAGACCTTATCAAAATGGATGTGATAAGCGAAGATGCAGATGATACAAGGATTATCCAGGGCATTAAAAAACTTATTTCCTGATGTTTTTCTTTTTTTATGTAAATCAAGGATGCTTAAATTATGGAATTGATAGATCAGCATGCCAAAAAAATTATGGAAGGCTGCAAAGAAAGAGCCAGAGAAGCAGGGCTTAAGTTTGACAACGAAACCCTTGAGTATATTGTCACCAACAGGGATATGATTGAACTTTCCCCCAAGGTTATGATTCCCACCCTTTACGATTACTGGGTTAATGATGTCAGGGTTCTTTCCGGAAAAGGCATGTATGAAGCCTATCCAAACAATCCCTATGAAACGGTGATCAATACGAGACCTGCCATATCGTTTTACAATGATAACAACCCTGACTGGCTCAATGTCATGATATTTTATCATGTTCTCGGGCATATCGATTTTTTTCAGAACAATCTTTTTTTCCGTCACACCTGGGATACGGATTTTACAGGCCAGGCACTTGCAGATAAGCGGCTTATTGCAAGGTATCGCTCTGAAAAAGGCAGGTGGGCAGATTATGTTATTGAGTTTGCACGGGGGATCGATAACCTTGTAAATTATTTTGGTGAGGTTTCCGGTAAAATCATGCCTGTTAAGAGAAAAATAGGGAAAAGTGACTATTATTTTGATATTTTTCTCCAGAAAGAAAAAAATGTTTCCCAGAATGATTATTTAAAAGAGATCTCAAGGTATAATCTTCTGCAGAAAAACGGGGAACAGTTTTTCGAAGATCAGTTTTTTGCCGAAGTGCTTGTTAAATATCCGGAATTTGATGCGCTGTATCAAAAAACACTTGAAAAGAAAGAAAAAATAAATCTTGATGTTATTCAATATATTATAAAACATTCTCCTTTCTTAAAAAAAGATAAGAATAAATGGATGAAATCCATCATGGAAGTTGTGAGAAATACTTCCCTGATTTTTCAGCCCCAGATCAGATCCAAGATAATGAATGAGGGATGGGCAAGCTTCTGGCATGAGACCCTTTTCATGAAAGATGACAGAATTAAAGGACATGAAGTTGATTTTGCAAGAATAAATGCCAGTGTCACTTCAATGCCAAAGGTAGGTCTTAATCCATACGCCCTTGGCATGAGGCTGTTTTATCATATAATGGACATGGAAAACAGGGGCTGCTATTCCCTTGAGTACTTCAGGCTCAAAGATGAGGTTGAGAAAAAGCATTTTGATAAAGCCCGGGGTACAGGTATGAAATTTATTTTCTCAGTTCGGGAAAATCTTTGCGATTTCACTTTTATTAATTCCTATATTGACCAGGAATTCATCAACAGGCACGATCTTTTTGTTTCAGGAAAAAGGCTCAACAAAGAAAGAATGTCCTGGGAATACTATGTAAAATCAAGAAAAGCCGATGACTATAAAGATATGGTTATCAATACACTTTACCATCCCCCTGATATCCATGTCGATCATAAAAAAACCGTTGAACAGGGGCCATTGTACCTTGTTCACACCCTGGAGGGAAAACCCCTTAAAATAGATTTTATAGAAAATACCATGACAGGTATTGAGTACCTGTGGGGTGGTTCTGTGAGGCTTGAAACATGGGAACCGGTTATGAAAACTCCTCCTGAGAAAAAAAATGCCACTTTCTGGAGTCAAATGCCGCCGTTACCTGCATCTAATGATGATGGTGAAAAGCCAAAGGAAATAGAGTGGAAAAAAGTCCTGTATGTTATGGAGAACCGCAAACTTCTTAAACGGGAGATATAATGCGATATGGATACAAAATCTGAAATTATTAATAAACCTGAAACAGATAAAAATACAGGAACCGATAAAGATATCACTGCCTTGGGTCAAAACGGAAAAAAGGAACAATCCAATAATGTGGATAGTTCAGAAAATGTGGCAGAATCTGCAGGTTCAGATGTTTTGCAGGAAGAATCGGAGCCTGAAGAGACAGTAAAAGAAGAAACAAAGCCACGGATTTTAGCGGATAATAATGAGAACTCAGCGCACCAGGCTGTTGAGCTTTTGAACGCCGGTATTGCTGATTATGAAAAACATAAGGCTTTAAATTTTAAACTATTCCTTGACCGGATTAAAGAAAATCCATCCCGGGTATTGAGAAATATATTTCAGGTTTTCCATGACATGATGATGGCATATGTGGTGGATGTGTCCGATGATAAAGTTCCAGATGATCCTGATGCATTAAATTTTACTGAATATGATTGTTCCAAACTGTTTGTGGAAGGCTCTGAAAATCCATACTTTACAGACAGACTTTTTGCCAGCAGGCTTATGCAGCATATGGAGAAATTACGCCATGGAGCTCAGCAGAACAGGATATACATTTTTCACGGACCGCACGGGTGCGGGAAAAGTACTTTTTTGAACAATCTTTTAAGAAAATTTGAACAATATGCAAATACAGAAGATGGTATGCGATACGAGGTTGTCTGGCATCTTGATGTGGAAAAACTTGGAGGCAAGGGAAATTTCCAGACTGTTTCAGCAATTGAGAAACTTATTGATCTTATCGAAAAATCCGGCAGTCACACAAGGGCCAACGTTGGACGGGGGCATGGAAGGCCGGGGATGGCCTCTGTATATGATACAAACTGTATCGAAGTGCCATGCCTTTCCCATGACAATCCTTTTCTTGTCATTCCAAAAGAGTACAG
>WGCX01000147.1 GCA_015493575.1 Desulfobacteraceae bacterium
GACTATATGTGTCTGGCGCAATATGTATAAAAATACCATTTTGACAATTTGCTGTAAAGGTTTGAAGTTTTAAATTTCTTTAAATTTCAATGAAGCCCCATTTAAAAAAAATGTGGCTTTTTTTGAATTAATCCGGCAGCTGTTGTTACACGCCTTGAGATCAGGGCCGTAAAAGTACTAAAATTAATATTTTAACAAAAATTAATGAGGTTTGTTATGATGAACTTGCGAAAATTGTTTTTATGGGGCACAATTGTGCCTACAGCATTTTTGATAGTCCTTGTTTCTTCGGCATGGTCAAAGCCTTCCACATGTGAGGACTGTCATTTGAAACTGACTCCCGGTATTGTTAAGGATTTTAACCGCGGTAAGATGTCAAAAAGATTAACTTGCAAGGCGTGCCATGGGAGATCTCATAAAAGCGCACTTGATTATGCCAAGGCAAAACTGCCAACAATCAGTACATGCAAACGCTGCCATTCAAAACAGGCCAAACAGTATATGAGCGGGAAACATTTCCTTGGCATGCTTCCCATCACTGCTTTTCCCGGATTTTCACATCAGCAGCCACAGGCTTTTATAGACGGACAAAAGGGATGTAACGGCTGTCATAACATGGGTATTACCGATAAAAAAGTAAGAAAAAATGCCAAAATGCGTAAATATTACAAATATGGAATGGACTGCCAGAACTGTCATACCCGCCATGCTTTTTCCAAAAAAGAAGCTCTGCAGCCAGAGGCGTGTAACAGCTGCCACACCGGTTTTGACCATGCCCAGTGGGAGATGTGGTCCCATTCAAAGCACGGTGCTGCATATCTGACCGATCGTAAGGCACACCGCGGACCAACATGCCAGGACTGCCACATGGCCGGGGGAAATCATAAAGTCATGACCGCATGGGGTTTTCTTGCACTGCGCCTGCCTGAATCTGATAAACAGTGGATGGGTTACAGGGTAACAATACTCAAGGCCCTTGGAGTGCTTGATAAAAACGGTAAACCAACCCCAAGGCTTGATGTTGTCAAGGCAGCTGATATGGCAAGACTTGACAAAAAGAGCTGGGATACGGAACGGGCAAAGATGGAGTCCACATGTCAGAAATGCCATTCTGCTGATTTTGTCAAACAGAATTTGAAAAATGCCGATTTAATGATTAAATCCTCTGATAAGATTCTTGCCGAGGCCATTGATATTATTGCCGGCCTTTACAGGGATAAAATAATTAAGAAACAGACCAATCAGGCAACTTTTCCATATCCTGATCTGCTGAATTTTTATGAGGTAAGAACTCCCATTGAACAAATTTTATATGAAATGTTCATGGATTTCAGGATGAAAACCTATCAGGCTGCTTTTCATATGATGCCGGATTATACCACTTGGTACGGTTATGCCAAAATGAAGGAATCCCTCGTTGAAATTAAGGGCATGGCAGAGCAGATGCGTATAAATGCAAAAAATACAAAGAAAAAATGATTTGCGGTTTTTAGAATAACCTGTATGGCCGGAGCAGGAAGATTTCGCTCCGGCCTGAAATTAAAATAAAATTCAACCCGGCCTCTATAAGAATCAAAGGTTCTGACAAAAAAAATAAAACTCAAACGTTGTTTTACAAAGGCTTTCTTATAACTGCCATGAGGCAGATTTGGTGACTCTCAGACTGCCTCTAAACAAATATAGAAACTCTTATTCATAAAAGGAACTTGGCAGGAGTTTCATATAAACGGCCATGAGGCCGGGCTGGACTGCGCCGCGGAGCCTCACAACGAACATAGAAAAAGCATTTGTGACTATGTCAAAATAGACTCTTTCTTATAAAAAAAAACTACAATTGATCGGCAAAAATTCGTATTTCTTCGTTATTTGCGAGGAACCTGTAAAGCGTTGCCCTGCCCACACCCAATATCTTTGCAGCCTTGGATTTGTTGCCGCCAGCTTTTCTCATGGCAGCTTTTACCGCCTCACTGTTAAGTTTGCCCCTGACCCGAACCATATCGTCCATGGTTGACTGGTTTAAGATACCCGGGTTCAGATCTATTTTTTCCGTAATTTCTCCTGGAAGATGTGAAGGGAGTATCTTTTTTCCCCTTGATCTTACCACGGAAAACTGGATTATATTCTTTAATTCCCTTACATTTCCAGGCCAGTGGTAGGCAAGTAAAATATCGATGGTTTTATCTGCAATCTGCGGAACACCATGGGGGCTGTCCTGTCCGGCTTCCCTTAAAAATTCAGAAATTAAAAGGGGTATATCGCTCCTGCGCTCCCTTAAAGGAGGTACGTGGATGGGGATAACATTGAGCCTGTAGTAAAGATCTTCCCTGAATCTTCCGGCCTTTACCTCCTCTTTGAGATTTTTATTGGTTGCGCTGATTATTCTCACATCCACGGAAATTTTTTTTTCGCCACCCACCCTTTCGAATGAACCTTCCTGTAAAAATCTTAAAATTTTAACCTGGATTTTCAGAGGAAGTTCAGCCACTTCATCGAGAAAAAGAGTCCCCTTGTGTGCCAGTTCAAATCTTCCCTTTCTCTCTTTCACCGCACCTGAAAATGCACCTTTTACGTGGCCGAACAGTTCGCTTTCCACGATTCCCTCGGGTATGGCACCACAGTTCACCGGTACAAAAGCCCCATTTCCGTATGAACTGATATCGTGGATAACATTGGCCACACGCTCCTTGCCTGTTCCCGTTTCCCCTGAAACATGAACAGGATAATTATAAAGTGCAACTTCCTGGATCTGTTTGAAAATATCCTGCATCACCTTATGTTTGCCGATAATTCCTGCAAAATTTGACATTTTCTCAGCTTTAAGGGAGAGATGAAACAACTCGGTCATATCCCGGAAAGAAGCAACAACGCCCTTAAAGACATTGTCAGCAGTTATGATCGGAGATACAGTCATTTCAAGCTGGATTGTGGAACCATCCTTTGTGGCTGTTGTTACCGGATACTCCAGTTTACTGGAAAAAAAAGAAGGAGCTCCGTCACAGAATGAACATTTTCCTCCGCAGAATGGCCCCTGAAAGATATCATGGCAATCCCTGCCTATGACCTCTTTTTTGCTGTAGCCAGTAATTTTTTCTGCTTCATTATTGAAGAAAGTTATTTTTCTTTCAGGGGTGTGGGCTATAATGCCTATGTGAAGAGTATCGAGAATCAGGTTAAGGTTCTGAGCTTCAACTATGGTACGTGCCAGATCAGTCATTGTATAGTCTTTCCATATTTGAAATGCATTTTTTGAATTTTGAAATATCACATATCAAATGACACGTTTTTGTATCAAATGCAATGTTTTTTTAATAAAACTTATGTCTGGTGGTAAATATTCGACCTTATCATGTAAAATTTGGGAAGTGCTTCATATCCGCCTGTTTGGGACTGCAAAAGCATACTTATGCTGTGTGAACAGGTCAGAATAGGTGAAGATAAAAGTGCTGGCCGAATATTTACGTTTGGTGTGTGGGTGCAGGTATGAATATGCAGGCGTGGTGTGCATACTGAAAAGTGATTAACAGTATCGTACCAGAAAATATCAGTATGATGCAACGCCAGAATGAAACATGGTGTTTTGACGGGGCTTTTATGAGTTCGGATCGGCCTCATGGACGTTTTTATATGAAACTCGCTTCGATCCGGCCACCGGGAACAGGTATTACCCTTCACTCATTCTCGCAAATCATCCATGATTTGCTCCGAGGGAAATGGCAGTTCCTGTCACGTCCTGTGACCCACTGCCATTTAATCCGTTCAGGGTAATAC
>WGCX01000148.1 GCA_015493575.1 Desulfobacteraceae bacterium
CCCTTCATTACGTGGTAACCGCGGCTGCAAAGCTCTCCCTGTTCATTTACCGGCATCTCTTTTCCCGTTCCCGGATCAACAATTTTTACTTCAACATTGGGAAGAGCCCTTCCAACGGTTGTGGTCTTAATCTCAAGGTTGTCTTCTTTTCTTGTCTGGGTTATGCCCGGAGATGCTTCAGTCTGACCATATACTATAGTCATCTCCTTTGCACCCATGTCTTTTATCACTCTTTTCATCAGCTCAACCGGGCATGTGGAACCTGCCATGATGCCTGTGCGAAGAGTTGACACCTCGTAGTGTTTTTTATCCATTTCTTCAAATTCGGCAATGAACATTGTTGGAACTCCGTGGATGGCCGTGCATTTGGAAGCCTGAACCGTTTCAAGTACATCAACGGGATTAAAGGCTGGGACAGGCGCCATGGTTGCACCTGAAACCATGCAGGTCAAAGTTCCCAGAACGCAGCCGAAACAATGGAAAAAAGGAACCGGAATGCACATGCAGTCATCCGTTGAAAGGTTCATACATTCTGCAAGGCTTAAAGCATTTCCAATGAGATTTGAATGGGTGAGCATGACACCTTTTGGAAATCCGGTTGTTCCGGAGGTGTACTGCATGTTTATAACATCATCTGGATCAAGGGATTCTGACCTTTTTTTAAGCTCGGCATCGGATACGGATTTTCCCATTTCAATGACATCATCCCAGTTGTACATTCCCGGTATTTTTTCCTTGCCAAGATAAACAATATTTTTTAAGAATGGAAGTTTTTCAGAATTTAATTCGCCGGGTTTGCTGTCCTTTAATTCAGGACAGACCGTATTTATAATTTTAATATATTCATCAGGTTCCCTTACCCCGCCTGTGAGAATCAAAGTAGTTGAATCGGACTGTTCAAGAAGATACTCAAGTTCGGCACTTCTGTAACTTGTGTTTACCGTTACAAGTACTGCGCCCATTCTTGCGCTTCCAAACTGGGTATATACCCATTCAGGCAGATTGTTTGCCCATATGGCAAGTTTGTCATCCTTTTTAAGGCCAAGGGCCATGAGTCCCTTTGCAACATCGTCGCATACATCTCTGAACTCCTTGAAATTGTATTTAATTCCAAGGGAATGATACTCCAGAGCGTTGTAATCACCAAAATTGTCTGCAAGAATATCCACTACGTCGCTGATTGTGTGTTCGCCTACTTTAATTTCAGGTTTCTGCATTTTAAAATTTTCCTCCATAAAAAATGATAAATTGTTCGTTAACAGCCAATATGTCTTGAAATCACAAGCCTCTGGACTTCAGATGTGCCTTCACCTATGTCAAGAAGCTTCTGATCCCTGTAAAATCGTTCTACATTATACTCTTTCATAAGTCCATACCCGCCGTGAATCTGTACAGCATGGTTAGCTACCCTGCCCATGAGTTCAGAGCAGTACAGCTTTGCCATGGCTGCAACTTTTGCATAATCCCTTTTTTTATTTTTAAGCCAGCAGGCTTTGTACAGCAGATTTCTTGCGCACTCAATTTCCATTGCGCAGTCGGCAAGTTTAAATGCAATGGCCTGAAATTTTGATATGGGATGTCCGAACTGCTCCCTTTCCTTTGCATATTTCAAGGCAAGGTCATAGGCTCCCTGGGCGCCGCCAAGCCCCATTGAACCAATGGAAAGTCTTCCTCCGTCAAGGGTGGACAGCATCTGGTGAAAACCGTCTCCGCGTTTACCAAGGATGTTTTCCTTTGGCACCCTTACATCATCAAAGTAAAGCTCCGAAGTGTTTGAGGCTCTCCACATCATTTTTTTATGCATGGGAACCGCTTTAAACCCTTTAGTGCCACTTTCAACAATAAAACAGGTATATTCAGGCTTGCCGTTATCCCTTGTGCCTGTAATGGCCTGAACAGTGACCCCTGATGTCATTTCCGTTGCAGCATTTGTTATGAAAATTTTGGAACCGTTTATGATCCAGTCATCACCATCTTCAACGGCAGTTGTTTTGCTGCCTCCTGCATCGGAACCTGCTGTGGGTTCGGTAAGCCCGAAACCCCAGAGAGCTTCTCCCCGGCAGAGTTTTGGAAGATATTTTTTTTTCTGTTCTTCATTTCCAAAATAATATAAGGGACCTATGCCGAGTGAATTACCGGCAGCAATGGTTGCCGCCTGGGACCCGTCTATCCTGGCAATTTCCTCCACTGCAATGATGTAGGAAATATAATCCATTGCCTGGCCTTCATATTCTTCAGAAACAAACATGCCAAAAAGACCTATTTCACCCATTTTGCGAGTAAGCTCAACTGAGAATTCCTCTTTTTCATCCAGTTCGCCTGCAATGGGAGCAATTTCTTTCTGGGCAAACTTTCTCACCTCTTTGCGGATCATTTTCTGTTCGTTAGTAAGGTCAAAATCCACCCTGCATCCTCCTTAAATTATTAATATTTTATTTTGTTTGTTTATGCACGATTCCATATACATTAATCAAATTTGATGAACCTGTAAAAAGTCCTATTTCAGCATTTTTCAGCCGTAATATGCTGAAATTATTAATAACAGTTTTAGCATTTTCGACTTTTTACAGAACCATCAAATTTATTTATTTAAATTTCACTAAAGCGGTAAACCCACAACCCATGGGCTCTTTCTCGGTTTCTTGTTTTTATAACTGCCATGAGGCAGAATGAAAATTTCCGATCGAGCGCTCAGTCTATTCATATTGAGGATACTATATTTGTTGAATTGCATTTGTCAAACATTTTTTGATAAAAAAATAAGAATAAATGCTCAAAACAAATTTTATTTAATTCCGGTCAGCTGTGGATGCGTTTGTCATGTGCTTTGGTAATTATGAGAAATTATTCGAAAAAGAAAATCACTTTGTTTTGCGTTGAATTTCAGTATAATCAATTTTCTCACGAACAGTGTAATTATCCGTATTTAACTTTAGAATAAGAGTTGGCTTCGCGCCTACGGCCCATGTTTTGTTGAGAGGCAGTCTGAGAGTCACCAGCTCACCTCATTGCCGTCAGATATCCATTATTGAATCCAGCCCACGTTTAAGTCCTGTGAATGTGTTAACTTTACGGATGGCAAGCATGGCTCCTTCAACATAGGGCGCTGCACTTGACCCTGCTTCGTGGCGTATAACAAGCTTCTGGTCTTCCATTCCAAAAATTGCGTCAACTGAAAGTACATATCCGGGCAGGCGCACGGAATGAACCTGCGAGCCGTTTAATCTTGCCCCCCGGGTTTCTTTGGGGCCGTGGAGCTTGTCCGTTGGAATATCCAGGCTGGATTCCCCTATAC
>WGCX01000149.1 GCA_015493575.1 Desulfobacteraceae bacterium
ACATTAAAGATTTAAGAGGGTCAGGCTTTCCTTATTGTCATTATCTCAACTTTTGAGGTTAACATATATTTATAGTTTGATAACAACGAATAAGAAAAGCCTGACCCCCGTTTTGAAAAAATTTCAATTAAAAAACTTGATAATCGAGTAATAAAAAACGGTCATGGGATCGATAATAACAAGTATAAAATGAGATTATATCCCGGATGAATCTTATAAAAAAAATATTTACAAGCCCATATCTGCATAAATTTGTGTTCTCATACAACTGGACACTTATATTTCTGATAATTGCTGTGCTCCTTTATTGTCTTTTGGTTTTTCTGGTTGTTAAAAGGAAAAGACAGGAAAAGGCAAAAGAACCGGAAATAATCAAAGAGGAAGAAGATTTTTTGCCTCCTGCAAGCCTTTTTAAGATATGGAAAACTTTTTTAAAGAATATTCCACATAGATTCAGGCGGTCAATTCTCATGTACCAGCCTTATATTGTCATGGGAGAGGCAGGAACCGGGAAGACCTGCCTTATTGATAATTATACGGACTGGCAGAATCAGGCTAACCAGTTTTATCCAAGCCATACCCAGGATGAACTGCTTCAGGTATATCTCGGAACAAGAATTATTGTTCAGGAAATATCCTCATCTCTTCTTCACGATACATCATCCCATGCGCGCAAGGCTCTTAAAAACCTGTGGAAAATTTTTAAACGGAAAAAAGATTTAGTCACTGTGGTTACCTTGAAAGGTGATGATCTTGTTCATGGTGATCCTGACTTTTTAAGGGAGCAGGCACAGATAATGCGGGGTAAGGTTAATATTTTATCAGAAATTCTGAAGCACCCCGTGAAAATAAGGATTGCTCTTACCTTCATGAATCATGTTAAAGGATTTTCTGAATTTTCTGCTTTCCTACATGCCAATAATCTGCCACTTGAACTGAAAATTGATAAATTATCTGACCTGGATAACTTAGAAAATGCCATAAAATCCTATGAACAATATTTTTCAAATGCCCTTGTTTCCGAAAAACCTGAAAATTATCTGAAAATTTTATCCTTTTGTCAGACTGCTCCTTCCATACTGTTGTCTTTGTCTGATTTTATTAAAATACTGGCAGCGCCCGATCCATTATCATCCTCTCCTATAATAAACAGTGTATTTTTTACATCGGACATTGTAAATGAAAATAATTTATTGTCAAATCCATTTACATCACAGATCCCCATAAAAAAAGTTCGTACTTATAATCCCATGAGAAAACATAAAATAGCAGCAATTCTCATTGCGGGCATTGGTATAACTTATATGCTGTTTTCGTATTATTACAGGTACAATTATATCAGCGAGGTTAAGGGAGAGCTTGACAGGATTAATTATTCCATTACTGACAATAATGGGAAATACAAAAATTTTACTGTATCAGGAAAACAGCAAAACCAAAATTATAATTCAGGTGAAAATGTATTGTACCCTGTTTTTGTAAACAATAACGAAATTTCCGGCAAGATCGGCAAACCAGATCATATTTTTTATATTAACAGGGCAAAACTCCTTAACAAGCTTGACAGGAACTATGCAGCATCACTGAATAATATGCTGTTAATTGATTTCTTCCCCAATGCTAAGAAACAAATTCACAGAAAAATTATTAACACAAAAAATAATCTTAAGAAGGAAATTATTAACAAAATTTTCAGGCAGGGCCTTATTCCTGTGGATATACAGAAAAATGCTTTTCACAAAAATCTTTTGATTTTATCACTAATATATGGATCACGCACAAATACCCTGGGCAGACTTGTTAATAAAAACATCTCTTTATGGGCAGAGTCATGCAATATTGATAAAAGTATAATCAGAGCATATCTTTCTTTAAGCGATCAATCATGGAACAAGGCTATACAAGTCAATAAATTCATTGATAATAAATTATCTGCAAATACAGGACAATATGTTTCCTGGCTGATATTTTTAAAAAATCTTGGTAAAATTGCACATGATTCTTTTGTAAGCCCCCAGAGTCTTTCGGAACTTCAGAATTATGCCGGAAAAATTATTGATAAAATTAATGAATCCTCAACCGAAGCATGGTTTTATAAATTAAAACGGCTTCTTTACAGTGAAACAATACTTGGCAAATCTGTAATTTCCAACGGGACATATCAGAATGAAGAATATCATGCTATCAATGGAAAAAATTATCAGGAATTCAAAAAATTTCTGTTTTTTTTCAGGAATTTACACTTAGACCACCCCGTGGTGAAGGATTTAAATCTTGCGCAATTACTGGAAAATCTGCGCATAATGATGAAAATTAAAAATCCTGAAACAAAGGTATTTGATTTTACAGTAAACAGGCAAAAATTTTATTTCAGTTCAGATACATTTTACCATTTAATGAATACAAGTAGCATGGTAATGCTTTTGCGGGATTATGTGTCATATTACAGCAGATTTCCCGGTATGTCATTTTTTAATCAGAATGCCGAGTATAAAGATCTTGTTCTTTATACTTCATCTGAAGATGCTTTCTTTTTTTCAAAAAAAGCTGTTATAGACGGCAGGTATACTAAAAAAATCTATAACAGAGAAGTTATGCCTGTTTTAAAAGCCTTGCCGGATCTTCTTAAAAAATTGCCTGTGAGTGAAACTGAAAAAACACATTTTGCAAATTTTATGTTTCGTGAAGTTAATGCATATATAGGAAATTATATTGCAAACTATGAAAAGTATTACAGGAGATTTACCATAGACGTCGATTCCGTGGGGGAATTACGATACATACTTACACAGATGACTCTGCCAATAAATCAGTTTCAGGAATTTTTAATGACTTTAAATAATAATCTTTCCCTGGATTGTCCGGACAATCCATATTTTAACCTGATTAAAGCCAGATTAAAGCCCCTTAGATTCATTTCTCTTCTGATGCAGGCACAAAAGGATGAATTCCCTGAATTGGAGCAATATAAAGCTATATTAAGACAGATGCTTGGCGATCTTGTTTCAAAGAATACTGCTTCCATGGATGACAGTGATGATAAAACAGGTATCTTAAAATCCAAATTACCGGCCATTGCAAAAATATCTCTGGATATTTTCCTTAACGGGCCCGGATCTTATCTCAGAATGGTTGAAAAATGGGGGACAAGTGTGGGTATCCCGGAGCAATGGTTATATCCGTTTACTGAACCGATTTATCAGGCATATCTTCTTGGGCAGAAAAAAATTGCAAAGACAATTAAAAAAGAATGGAATACCCTTGAGACTTACTATATCCGGCCTGTTATTGATAAATTTCCATTTAATCCTGAAGCAACGTCATACGTGAGTCCGGATGATCTGAAAAACCTTGTCTGTCCCTCAGGCAAATTCTGGAAAAAATTTTCCGGAGAAATCGCTCCCCTGTGCAGAAAAACTCCGGATGGTAAATGGCATGAAAGATCATTTGTCATGTCTTCCTTAAAATTTCCCAAAAATATGTTAAAGGAGCTTAACTATATTTCCAGGCTTTCCGGAATCTTTTTTGATGCAAAGGCAAATCCTATACCCCTTGTTTTTGAAATCAAGCCGCATACTCTACCTTTGATACAAGATAAACTTATTTTAGTGGTATTATCATATGTCAGAACCGGGAAAACAAGTGTATTTGGTTTTAATCAGCAGCCTGCATGGCAGAAATTCCCCATTGAATGGTGGAAACCAAATACATCCTCTGCAGGAATTCAGTTTATGCAGAGAGGAAAAAACGCAAAAAAGATGTTTGCCAATATCACGGTGCAGAATTCCTATTGGAGTTTTTACAGATTGCTTAAAAAAGCAGACACTCCTGAACCCAAAACATGGATGTGGGATATCATGAGCCCGGGAGATATAAAATGGAAAAGGGCAATATCATTTTCCATAAAAAATAATCCATGGCATATTTTTAGAAAAGATCTTTTAAACGGAAAATAATATAGCGGACATGAGGCCGATCTGGATTTTGGCCCCTATCTCTGCTAACAACAAATTATGAGAAAGCAACAGGACAAAAATAATGATATTAAAAAAAGATATGGTATCGAGGTATAAAAAAATTACTCCTGTCTTAATTGATATCAGGCATAATTCAGGCGGATTCTGTATATGTATAATTATACTGATCTGTATGTTCTGTTCCGGATGCGGGGGGAAGAAAATACCCATGGTGGAGTTGTCTGTAACTGCAGATAAAACTTCAAATAACGGGCAGCCTGTATATCTTGTGGTAAGAACTGTTAATTCAACTGATTTTGTAAGTGAGGATTACCAAAGTGTTGCAGGCATGATAATGCGTAACCCCCCTGCAAAAACAGTGCTTTCCACAAATTTTATTCTCCCGGGTAAAAAAAAGACAATAGAATTTACCAAGCCTGATAACAGGTCAATAGCGGTTTATTGTATGTTCACAAAACCGGACCAGTGGAAGATGTTTTTGCAGAAACCTCTGAAAAAGAAATATAAATTGATTTTAAAAAAGAATTCAATTTCATTTAAAAAAGGATTCCTGAAAGGCCTGTTTTAAGGATTTTATTATGGCGGAACAATTTACAATTTCATTAATTGAAAAAACTTTAAATCTTGAGAGATTTGCAAACCCTGATAAAATAGACTGGTTTGATAAAAGTTTTGATACGAATTCGGATTTCTGGCCGTCGTTGTTTAAACTTCATAACGGTTTTTTCGGTTCTGCCGGGAAAAGTATACCGTTCAAACAATATGCTTTTTTCCATGATATTATATTCAGAAATCAAAACAGGGAAAATCCTGCTTTTATATGGTATGAACCCACAGGTTGCTGGAAAGAAATATCCTACAGGGAACTTGGGGAAAAGTCTGAAAAACTTGCATTATCCTGGATCAGATCAGGTGTTATGCCTGGACAGACTGTGTGTATTATTAAAAAAATGGGTCCGGGATATCTCACTTCTCTTCTTGCAGGCCTGCATATAGGAGTTGTCTTGTCCTTTATAATGCCTGAGGCAAAAACTTTAATGAAAGAACAACTTGAATCCCTTGATCCTGATTATATATGCACAGAAGATATTTATCTTTCACTTTTATTACCATGGCAGGAAAAGATTATAGAGGAAGATAATTGTTTACCGAAGAAGCAGTTTCCGGGAAAGCAGATTCCGGGAAAGCAGTCTAAAACTCTTTCCCCATATACATATATGACAGGAGATTCAGTGGCGCTGTTATTTGATCCAAAATGCTGTGATATTGTCACTCCAAGGCCGGTAAGTTCGGATTTGTTGTTTTTTTCGGGAATACGGGATGGTATCATAGGATTGGGACTTGTTCCCGGTGAAGCATTTTTCGCTCCCGGATTTAACGAAATTTTAACTCAGCCTTCGTTTATTCTTTCCGTACTTCTCAACGGAGCGACATATCTTCATTGTTCAATAAAAGATATTGCAAAACAACCTGAACTATTAAGAGCACATCCTTTAAAAATTTTGGGTATTAATCCGGAATTGAGGAACTTGCTCATGGAACATCCTGTTCTTATATCAGATGTGGTAAAATTGTGGTTCAGGGATCCCTCAGAAGATTCGGATTTGTTTGCCTGGAACGTATTTATTGATAAACTCCAACTTGAAGATATTCCTGCAGGATGTATGGTATGGAACACGTCCATGGGGGGCTGCCTTTTATTTTCCAGAAGGCACAAAGGACAAGCCTTTCAGAATGTTTTACCCATGCCGGGCAGAAAATGGCAGATGGGAATGTTTGAGGACGGCACTGTTGAAGCATTGGGCTGCACCGGTCTTTTTTCGGTAAGTACTTCATCAGGCTATTCATCGGAAAATGAAGAAGACTCATATATTCCGACTTCCTGTATTCTGTCAAAGACATATCTTGAATATATGTTTGCCGGATTAATCATACCTTCAAAAAAAGGCTTGTTTTATCCCTTTCATTTTATAAATGCAATTGTAGAAGAGATAGATCTATGCGAAGATTCCTTGATTGTTGAAGTCCTTAATGCTGACGGGAAAACAGGTTCCGGGTTTCATCTTCTTATTTTTACAGGCCATAGGAATGACTCATATTATGAAGGTATGATTCCAAGAGTAAGAAAAAAAATTTGTTCTGAAATGGGAAAAAAATTTGATTTAGACGATATAAAATTGATACCTCTTTGCCCAAGACGTGGGCAGGATAATAAAATTGATGAGGATTGGTGTAGTATGCAGTATTTAAACGGAATGTTTAAAAAAAAAACTGAGGACGAGCTTTTTCTTAATTTATCCCGGTTGAGAGCACATGTTTTAAACTATATATAGGCCATGAGGCCAGGCGGGACTGCGCTGCGGAGCCTCAGAGCAGAACACATAAAACAAATATGTTGTCAGTTTATTATAATATAATCTGACAATATGTATACATGATAAAAATTATATTTTTTATTGACTTGATACTACCACCTATAATCTTTATTGTTAGTATAACGATAATATTTATCATATAACCCCAAAACTGCATAAGGAGGTAAAATGGCTATTCAGGATGAAATACCAAAATCAAGACTTACTCTGAGATACAAGACAGAGGTAAACGGTGAACCCGAGGATCTTACCCTTCCCATGAGATTTCTTGTTACCGGTGATTTCTCCCAGGGATCTTCCAAGGACAGGAAAGTTGATCTCGAAGAAAGGAACACCCGTAATATGGACGGGAAAAACACAGATGCAATAATGAAAGATATGGGCATATCCCTTGATTTTGCCGTGGAAAACAAGATTAATCCCGATCAGGAAGAAGACCTTCAGGTTAAGCTTGTTTTTGACAGCATGAAATCATTTTCGCCGGATCAGGTCGCAAAAAATGTTCCAAAAATAAAGGGCCTTCTTATGCTGAAAGAGCTTCTACAGGAAGTAGTATCAAATGTGGATAACAGAAAAGGATACAGAAAACTTCTCGGCGAACTTATGAGTAATGAGGAGGCTCTGAAGAAAATGATGGAAGAGCTGAAGGAATTTGAAAGTTTTAAATTGCCCTCTGCAAAAACTGAGGAATAAACATTTACCTTAAAATATCTTGAATAAGGAGTAAATATATGGCTGACACCGAACAGAAAACTGCTGAAGCAACGGCAGAAGAAGAGGCTATTGATCTTAAAAGATTTCTATCAAGTATGAGGCTTAATACAGAGATATCTGAACCTGAGCCCATGATTAAAGACGGTCTTGAGACAATTGTTGAGGATGTAAGTGAAGAGAACCGTTTCATTTCCGGCATGGCTGCTCTGCTTTATAATGTGGATACCAGTTCAGGACGTCTTGATAAAGGAAGTATCTTTGAGGTAATTGCACGTATTGATACCATGGTTAATGATCAGATCAATGAAATTATTCACCATGAAAAATTCAAAGCTCTGGAATCCAACTGGCGGTCATTAAATCAGATGATATTGAATACCAACTTCAAAGCTGATGTTATGATAGATATCCTTGATGTTACAAAGGATGAATTGTTTGAAGATTTTGAAAGTAATGCAGTGGATATAACGGGCAGTGCATTGTTTCAAAAGGTATATATTGCCGAATATGATCAATATGGAGGCAAACCCCTTGGATCAATCATCGGGTTATATGAATTTGAGCATACCCCGGATGATGAATTCTGGCTGAGGATCATGGGAAAAATAGCTGCTGCAAGCCATGCGCCTTTTATAAGCTCTGTTTCCCCGAAATTTTTCGGATGTAATTCCATTCAGGAACTGGAAGCTATCAAAGATCTCGAAGGATTGATGAACCACCCGAAGTACGGCTCATGGAACAAACTGCGTGAATCTGAAGAAGCAGCTTATATTGGTCTTACCTTACCGAGATATATTGCCCGGCTTCCATACGATCCTGAAACCAATCCCTGCAGGGACATTAATTTTACCGAAGCCGTCATCGGTGATAATGACAAAGATTATCTCTGGGGAAGCGCTTCAATGCTGTTTGCCCAGAATATGGTAAGATCATTTGAAACATCAGGATGGTGTCAGTATCTAAGAGGTCCCAAGGGCGGCGGACTTGTTACGGGACTTCCGGTTCATATGTTCAACATCCGCGGAGAAGATGAAATGAAAGTACCTGTTGAGATGGTTATCCCCGATTTCAGGGAACTGGAATATGCCAACAGCGGATTTATACCGTTGATTTATCGCAAGGGTACTGCTGACGCATGTTTTTTCAGCTGTCAGTCCATTAAAAAACCCAAAAAATTCAAAGATCCAAAGGACAGTGAAAATTCACAGCTCGTTACAAATTTATCCTATACTCTTTCCATTACACGCATTGCACATTATATCAAATGCATTATGCGGGATAATATAGGAAGTTCAGCAGATGCTGAATATATTAGAAACAGTATTGATAACTGGATTTCAAAATATGTCACCACTGTTGTCAATCCCGATGACTTAACTCTTAAGTATTACCCCTTTAAGGCATATTCCGTTGATGTTGTTGAACGGGAAGGTATGATAGGCTGGTATGACTGCTCTGTTGGCATACTGCCACATATACAATTTGAAGGAATGGACGTTGAACTCAGACTGGATGCCCGTCTATAACGGCCATGTATGATTTTAATCATTAATTAAAAAGAAGGAGAATTAAAATGGCAGCAACAAGTTATTATTGCAGTGTTGATCAGGGGTTCAATTTTCGTCCCGATGCACAGGACTATGTAGGACATCTTACCAAACTCAAAGTTGCAGGAAAAGAAATATCTGCAGACTTAGAGGTAACCAATCCTGAGGAAATTACAGGAGACAATGTTAAAGTAGTTGGAGTTATGTCTCAGATAGACTGGGCAGGCGGTATTGCAGAACCAATTAATATTGACTGCCAGGTTTCCATAAAAAACAAGCAGACCATTGCACTTCTTCAGGACAGCGATTTAAGCGATACAACTGTTGAATTCCAGTTCAAGGTGTATGAGTATGATCCTGCAAAGAAAAAATATTTCATGTGTCTGCACAGCAATGATACGGACTTAAAAGGTCTGATCGCAAAAGAAGGCAGTTCACTTGATATGCACGTTGACCTTGATGCGTCAGGCGAAGTTGTGAATCCCATTAATTTTGCTTTTTCCATAGGAATCATGCCAGCAGATGAAAAGCAGGATATTCACAAAGCTGTGTCTGTTGATGGTAAATATGTACAGGCATGGGGTGTGACTGTAGGATAGGCCGCCCTCTTATTGACGGTATTATTGCTACCCATATATTGCATCATCCGTTTTCAGACCGTCCTGCATTTCCGGCCGGATGATGATCGCAATATCTGGGTAACACCTAAATTTTTCAGGAAATAATGTATATGATAGAAAATCTGGCACGTATAAAATGGGAAATGGGACAGACCCTTCTTCCTGTGCATTTTAATGCCCAGGAAGAGGCTTTGCTTGCCGATTCTGCCATGAGATTTAAAATGCAGGGACTTCCCTCCTATGGTATTGCCGGGCTGAAATGGAATCTTACCCTGCTGCAGGAAGGCGTGCTTTCCATTCATTCTTTAACTATGATCATGCCTTCCGGTTTATTGATCGGTTTACCCGGAAATGCAAAAACGTCACCCTTTAATCTTAATATACCCGGTGATGTGGTAGTTTCAGTTTATTGTCATGTTATTGAAGAAAATTTTAATGAGAACGAAATGAATGAGACCTGGGATACCGAAGAGGAAACCAATATTCTGAGAAAATATTATCAATTGGTGATTTCTGCGGATCAGACAACTCCCGGAGCGCTTGAAACTTTGAAAATAGCCGAATTTAAAAAACAGCCCGATGGCAAATGGAGTATGAGTGATCAATATATTCCACCCATGATCCAGGTGGGGCTTTCACCATTTCTCATTGACCGGCTTGAGGAACTGAACCAGACACTGGAATTGTTTCACTATAATCTTGCCTTGGATGCTTCAGGGTATCTCAGCGGAGAAAATCTGTCAAGTGTCAGACAATGTATGAAAAGCAGCCTTAAAATGCAGAGATTTATTGCAAATATTAAAGAGCAGATCCATTGTCATCCCTATTTTGCCTATGAAGCGTTGAATGAATTTTACACTGAGGTCTGTTATTATAGAAAGGTGATGCCGGAAAATGTGACAGCTCCCTATAAACACGAAGGGCTTTATGAATGCTTTAACAGAATTCTTGATCCTCTGATTAAACAGATGCAGATAATGGAAGAAAAATCTCCATATCTTCCCTTTGAATTTAAAGACGGTATTTTCAATATTAATCTGCCCGGAGAAATCAGGCAGGCAAGTGATATTTATTTTCTGGCTCAAAAAGGACATGTAACTGACAGGCTTGATCTGAGCAATTTAAAACTTGGAAGTTTTTCAAGAATTGCGCTTATTCATAAAATGGCATTGCCTGGGGTTCCTTTGAAGAAGACGGAAAAACCCCCGTTTCAGCATTCCTTTGGCTCTGAAGTGGATTTCTTCAGAATTATTGAGGGTGAGGAATGGGATCATGCATTGAGAACTCTTTCTCTGTCTTTTTATAATCAGGAAATGTTTGCCGGAGTTGAATTTTTCCTATACTGGCGTTAGCGTTTTTGTGAGCTTACAATATTTAAAAGGCAGCGTAAATGGCTTTATTTGATAAATTCAACTATAATAAGGGAGCAGGCGGTCAGGCTGGCAGTATCCGTGATATTGTTGAGAATATGAATAATATTCTTAATACGAAAAAGAATTACGGCTCCTATCTGAAAGATTATGGCATCCGTGATCTCAATGAATTTAACGATAGAGACGGCATGATAGAAATTATCATGAATGAAGTGGTAAGATGTATTGAACATTATGAACCAAGAGTGGAAATTGTTAATGTGATAAAGGAAGAAGAGACAGATATGTTTAAATTATCCTTTAAAATGGAATGTGTCATCAAAGAGAGCAAAAAAACTTTAAATATGATATTTGATACGGTGTTTAACAATATTATTGTGGAAGATATATAACCACCATGAGGCGGATCTGAACTGCGTTACAGCGCCTCCCAACGAACATGGAAAGAGTATTTGTAACTTTGTCAGAAGTGAGCTCTTTCTTATACTCGATTATCAAGTTTTTTAAATGAAATTTTTCCAAAAAGAGGGTCAGGCTTTTCTTATTCGTTGTTATCAAACTATAAATATATGTTAACCTCAAAAGTTGAGATAATGACAATAAGGAAAGCCTGACCCTCTTAAATCTTTAATGTTCGATAAAAACTTGATAATCGAGTTATAAAAAAAAATAGGAAAAAATAATGGGATCACTTGTCTGCCGTGTAGAACTGCATAAAAAAAACGGTATTATTATAACCGTTGAGAACAATGATGATAATATCACGCAGACCATGGTTTTGGATGGTACAACAATTACAACAACCAATGCAGGGGCCGATGAAACCAGTGTAATTACCCAGGCTACTGACAGTATTACCATTAAATGTAAAAAATTTCTATTGGATGCAGACACCATCACATGCAAGTCAACCGGTGCTGCTGTTCATGAAAGCAAGGATATATTTAAAATCAAAAGTTCAAAGGATATGTCCTTTAATTCAGGTGCAGATTTAAAGGCAGATGCAACATCAGATATGAAATTATCTGCAAAAAAAATTGATGCATCAACCACATCCGGAGATGTAAAAATTTCAGGTACAAATGTTAATGTCACTGCAAAAATGAAAGCGGGGGTTGACAGTAAAAACCTTGACCTTAAGGGAAGTATCAGTGCAAAAGTGGATGGTGGAACAGTTGATGTAACCGGTAAAAAAGCCAATGTTGCAGGCAGTGCGTTGACAACCATAGGAGGTGGGATAATTAAAATTGGATAAAAGGGATAATGCCGCATCATGCAGATGAATGAAAAATTATACAGGTATTTTTTAGAAGAGATGCATGAACTGGAACGTTTCCGCATGGAGTATGCAGCACGACACCCATCGGCATCTCTTGACAGAGACGATCCGGACATAAAAAGACTTGTGGAGGCTCTTGCTTTTTTTGCAGCAAGAACACATAATGCAGGACTGAACAATATCGTCTCTGCAAGATTAAGGATATTTCAGCAGTTTTTCCCCTTTCTGCTGTCTCCTCTTCCTGTAATGGGCATGCTTCAGGCCGTTCCAACGGGACGTTTTTCAGAAACCGCAATACTGCCAAGGGGCAGTCAAATCCTTATATCTCCCGGCGGGAACAAAAAAGCTGCTGTATTCAGAACAATGAAAGATCTCCGTATCCTTCCTGTTTCTCTTACTGAAACAAAACTTTTATTGCTTCCTGATAGGGGATTCCGACTTCTGATCTGCATTGAATCCATGTACGACCGAACCGATGATATCGGTAAAATCAGCTTTAACATTGACCATCTAAATAACTATCAGGCATCTCTGCTTATTTTTGATAATTTACGTAACCACATGAAAAGGGCAATGGTGGTATTTGATAAAAAGGCTGATGAAAATTCAAAAGGAACCTCATGCAGTATAATATTTGGAAATGATTCTGAACAAAGTAAAATACAAAAACGGGAAATGCATCCTCTGCAAAAGGCAAGATTTTTTTTCCAGTTGCCGCAGCAGGATCTTTTTATGATAATTGATATGCCTGATAGAAAAAAAACATGGAAAAAATTTACCATTTGTATTGATCTGGATGATAAATGGCCGGGGAAACTGATAATCAATAAAGATATTTTCAAACTGCATGCGGTTCCCATGGAAAACCTGATAAAAGAAGCCACTATACCGCTTATTTATGATGGTACAAAAGAAAGCTTTATGATACGTCATCCTGAACTGGACAAAGGCTATGAACTTCAATCGGTTAAAGGTGTATACCAAATTAAGGACGGCGCAATGCTTCCTTTGAAACCAGGCATTTTATCCGGTGGAGAAGGTTCATATGAAATAGAACGGAAAACAGGTAAAAGCGGCAAAACACAATACTGGCTCCACCTTCATTATTCAAAGGCTTTTATGGAGCCTGTCACCATTGTAGTGGAAGTATTATGGTATCAGCCGGGATTTTCAAAAATGATTTCAGATCAGCTTAAAGCATTGCCGTACAGCCGTGATATTGCAGGTGTAAACTGGGAAATATGCGATACTATTGTCCCCCACAGAAAGAGTAATTTCCAGGAAAATATGGATGGCTTTATGCATCTTTTAACAATCAAGAACAAATCCATTCTCACCTATGATGATATTACTTCCCTTCTGGAACTACTTGGAAGTGTCTGGAAAGGACATTTCAAACCGATTAAAGATCTGTTCTATGATTTAAGGGTTGAACATGTTTCTTCGGGAAGAGGAAAGGATTTAAGCGGACTTATTAAATTTGTATATTATTTGAAATTTCATGCATGTGAACAGGGAATGATACCGCTGATAAAGACTTTTACGGAACAGGTAGAGAAAATCCTTGATTCATGGATTTCAGATGCTGTGATTGAAACCGGAATGGAAATAGATGCCGTACAATAAGGGGAAAAATGGAACCGGAACTCTGGAAAGCAATTCAAATTTTATTTGATAAGATAAATGAATACTTTGATAATATCAAGGATGATACTGAAAAGTCTGATACCTCATCAAATAGCGGACAAGAAGCGGAAAATTCCTTAGAGTACACAGATCTTGTAAAAGCAAGAAAAGAGATAAGGAAACAATTTGAGAACCTTCGTATAAAACTTCTTGAGTATTTATCCGAGCAGGAATCCTATCAGGTTCTTTTTCCCTTAGTGATATACCTCGATGAGATTGTCCGGGCTGAATTTTTAAAGGAAAAACAGCTTGAATGGCCCCTGCTCCAAAAGGAATTATATGATGTTGATAACGGGGGTGAGTTGTTTTATGATAATTTAAACAGTATTCTTCGCAAACCCCAGACATCTGAATTTATATTCGAGGTTAATTATTTCTGTCTTAAACATGGCTTTCAGGGAAAATATGTGGGTAATCCTGTTAAAATCAAAGAGTATCTTGATAAGCTTAAAAAGAAAATATCCTGCATTGATATGGAAGGAGTAACTATATTTCCGGAGGATACATCAGAAATTAAATATTTCTGGCCTCCTGTATGGTATTACGGATGTGCTGTACTGTGCCTGATTGTATTTTATGGTGTGCTTCGGTTTGCAGGATAACGGCAATACCATAATATATATCATTACAAAAGGGGATCTGCTTTAAATTTAACGCACAATTAGGGAACTGGAAGAAAATAATATACATATATCGTGCAGTACTTTTGATCGTTTTCAAGGCGTGATGACAGGTGCATAGTCGAACTATGTGCCTGTTATCACAACAGAGAAAACGGGCAAAAGGGCAAACAGGATGCGTAAATTATTTTTTGGAAGTTCCCTTACAGTGCTTCAAATTTTCACAAGAAATAAAACGTGAGTTACTACGTTTATATCCGGATCCCGCCTCATGGCGGTTTTATAAGGAGCAGGTTATGACTGAAATGTTCAGATTCAAATCATTGAAACAAACTACAGAAGCAAGGCAAAAAGAAATATTAATTAAACCCGGCCGCACTGAAGAATCCCGCCGCAGATATGAAGAACTTCTCGAGCAATCAAAATCTATAGTTATTACCCCGAAAGATGTTGTCAATTATCTTATCTATGTGGGCCTTGATTATAAAGGACAGATACAGATGGCTTTTGAGACAAAAGGCTGGGGTGGTTCATCCGAGGTCTCGGTCAATCCCCTCGGACTGGTAGGATTGAATACCGAATTAAGTATCGGAGGATCTGTTAAACGTGCAAAACAGCGTGTTATTATCGTTTCTAAAGGTCCATCTTCCATCAATTTCAAAAAAAATCATAAAATTCCTATGCCTATAGTAGTAAATAGCCTGGTTGGGAAATACTGGGAAGGAAAGACTCAAATAGGTATTGATGTCAGCGTCGGTTTTGAAGCTGCGGCAGGTGTTACACCAAAAAGAGGAAATGCACAGGCTGCCGCTGAAACATCCTCTTCCATTGATGAAGATTTCGGTAAAAAAGATAACTCACCTGGACTGACGGGCTTTGAAGCCGTAGGCGTGAGCGCATCCGCCAATGCCGGATTAAAGGCTGAAGCAGGGTATACATATGATCATTTTTATGCGGAAGATGTCTATCCGCTATATTTTGAGGATCAGAAGGAAGTTAAGAAAAAACTTGAAAAAATTCTATCCGAAGGTTCCATCAGGGGTATGTTTAAATACGATGCCTGCTCTTTCATCAATGATCATGTACGATTTTTCGGTAACAAAAAGTTGAATCTGCACGACAAAATTTTATGGCATACGACCACGAAAGGGTATAAAGATATTATAAAGAGGCTTAATAACTGCAGTCCCAATGCCCCGGAAAATATAAAGTCTGAATCCGAAATCTATAAGGATAAATTAAATCATTTCAGTACAAAAGGGGATGCAACAACTTATCTGAGATTATCTTCTCACAAAGCTGAAGGACAAGCCGGAGTCTATGCCAAAGCTGAAGCTACTGCTGCTGCAGGAGGATTGGCTTCCCTGGGGGTTAATGCTGAATTGTTTGCAGGCGTATCAGGTTCATATAAAAAAGCATATTCAAGGTTTCAATCAAAAACCGTTACCGAATCTTACAAAAGAGGAGAAAAGATAAGACCGCAAACGGTTTTTACAACTTATGATACAACTATCATGTATAGCAGCTTTTACTTGGGATTGGATGCTGACATTGACGTTTCCGGTAATATTTCACGCTACGGCAGATCTCTCAAAGATGACACGGAATTTGGGGAAAGCTTAGAGGAGGCAATGGAGAAGGCAAAGTGGCGTCCTGATTCTTTAAATCAGATTTCTTACAGAACTGCTATCGCTTACTGGAGAAAGCCTGATCCGTTAAGTGAATCGCACAGACCTGTGAAACCCGGAATTATCAAAAAAAGAAAAGCAAGATCCTGTCAGGGTACAGGCGTAGCTTTTGGCCAATCATTTGTTGTAGGCAACCTGAAAAAGCTTATAACCAACTATTATAGTTGGTCAACCGGTAAATTCAATAAGAATATAAAAAATGATCCCTATATTAAAATAATCGCACACGCACTAAACATACCGTTTAAAGATATACGGTACATAATAAGATTTCTGAGAAATAAGGATGTTTTAAGTAATATTGCCTACTATCTTCCATTGGATGTAGGAATATTGATTGAAGCAACACACAAACCTGTTAATTTGCCGCGTCTGATGGTTAATCAGAAAATAGATAAAAAAACAGGTAAAGAATTCGTTCAATTAACCCCCGATTTCAGCAAAACACTGTTCAAAGAGAAACTCAAGCCTGAATCTATTCGCTTAAGATATAGGAGAAGAGATGTTCACGATAAAGATTCATCTCTTTTTACAATAGGCTTTAAGGTACAGGGGACAGGAGCAAAGATAAGACTTGAAAAAGTCCAGCGTGCCGGAGCTGACGGCATTTTTGACGTTACCACAGTATTTGTCAATAATGAGCTTAAAAGATTGCATGACGGTCAAAACCCTGCTGCGGCTTATGAAAAAGCTGTACCGCCTGCTGCATTATTTTGTCAATAACCGCCATGAGGCGGATCTGGACCGGCCCAGATTTTGCCTCACAACAAAAAATGAAAGTCACACGTTTTTTTACAAATACTTTCTTATAACTGCCATGAGGCAGATCTGAAGACTTTCAGACTGCCTCTCAACAAATATTGAAACTCTAATAATTTAAGGTACTTTAAAGGAGTTTCATATAAAACAGCCATGAAGATACCATTTGAAAAATTTTCCTCCTATGGAAACAATTTTATCATTGTCGATGAAATTTCAGGACAATACATACCTGAATCAGCAAAAAATGATTTTGCAAAGAATGTAACGGATATCAACTTTGGCATTGGTGCTGATGGTTTTATTGTGGTTCAGCACTGTAATTCAAAAGTATTATCGGAAATCAACGGTACCCGTTCTTACTGGGACTTTGCACATCCGCAGGTTAAAGGGGATTATATATTCAGAATGTTTGAACCTGATGGAACGGAATCTCTATGCTGTGGTAACGGTTTGATGTGCATTGCAGAATATTTATATAGAACAAAAGATATTACTTCTGCCCGTATTTTAACGGAAATACCAAATAAAAATCCGGTAATACGTACTATCGGATATGACAAAAAAGAACATAAAGCATGGGTTAATATGGGAAGCCCCGGTAAGATACCCTCTTTTTTGTTTGATTCCAGTGATATGGTGTTAGATGATAATAATATACATAAGGCACATTTTGATATCAACTTAAATAATATCATTCCCTTTCTAAGCAGTTTTCCCGGTACAGAGCAGCCAATCTTTGAACACAGATTTTCTCTTACAGGTTACCTGATTTTCACAGGTGAGCCCCACCTGATTTTCTTACTTGATCCCAAAAAATATAATAATACATTTGTAAAAAGCATATTTGTTCAGAATGGGCACATGAAACAGGAACATATAGTAAAAAAAGGGGTGAAATCCTGTACTCCGGATTTTGTTTACGCCATTGGTAAATATTTTAACAATAACATGAAAAATGTGTTCCCCTTTGGTATTAATATTAATTTTGTAAATTATATTAAAGATTCCAATATAATTGAGCAAAGATGTTTTGAGCGGGGAATAGAGAAAGAGACCCTTGCATGTGGAACAGGCATGGTGGCATCGGCATATTTACTCCGCACACTGAATATCATAAAAAATAAAAGCGTACGGATATATCCTGTTAAATGCAGGAACTTTAAACCGGATGCGCAAGCAGGAATTGAAATTATTAAAGAAGAATACCTGATACGGGGAACGCCTGCCCGTATATGCAATGGCATGTTTCTTTTCTTTGAAAAACAAAATCATAATTCCCCACATCTCACTGCATCTGCTCTGGTTCACACGTTCTGAATATAAAATAAATTATGGAAAAAACTGAAAAATTAACAAAATCTTATACTTACTCCGGCAGCATAAAAATCAAATTGATTATAGGTTCAATGTTTCTGCTTATACTGACATTGGGCTTTAACACAATGCTGAGTTTAAGTTCTCTTGAAAATATTTACATAAATTCCACATTCTCAAAATATATCGCCGTGGGGAATCGTTTAGACAGAAAGATAGAGGAATCAATCAGATTTGGCAAAAGTATAGATAAATTTATCGGTATGAACCTCATGCTTAAACAAGCCAGAATCTATCTGACAAAAGATAATTCCCGCTATTTTAAAAAAATGCACTTGTCTAAGATAGATTCCGATCTTTCAGTTTCAATTGTATCGCCCGAAAACAGCATTCTTTACAGTACAGATCCCACACTTGTACATGGGAAACTGCCTTTAAAAGTACAATCATATTTTATGTCTGTTTTCCAAAATAACTATAAAAAGAATAAACTGAATAAAAATTACCACAAATTTGAAAATGAATTTTATATTGGTTTACCCATTCGTGAAGCGCAATCATGGGTTGGTTCCATTGTCATTAAATTGAACAAAAATCAGGCCAAAGCATTTATAAACAAAGTATTAATCAAAAAATTCCTGTTAATAGGCATTATTTTATTTATTGTTTTAATGTTCTTTCTGATATTTTTTTTTATCGTTATCCCTCGCCATAACAGGCAAACAAATTTTTCAAGATCGAGAATATCAATTGTAATTATTGTAATCCTTGTTTTCAGCCAGATATTGTTTTCGCTGTTTAATACCAATTCGTTCAAAAACTATTACCTTGAGATCAGCCGGGGAAAAAACATAGTAGTGGGAAATCTTTTAAAAGAAGATATTCAATATCTGTTGAACAAGGGGATTGCTCTTAAAAATCTTTTTATGATGGAAAAAATGCTGGGGAAAATAATATCCACTTCACCTGATTTAAAAAGTATTACCATATTAGATTCAAACATACGTCCCCTTTATATGGCCAACCATTACAATATTATAAATTTTAAAGGGAAAAGTCCTGCCATTGCCATTGATAAATTCAAGAAATTCAAGAACTCAAAATATAACTTCCTTATTGATCTGATAAAAAAACAGGCAGGAAATGATAAATCCCAGGCAGGTATAATTACAGGATATATTTCCATTGTGATTTCCGAAAAAGTCATTCTGTCCAAATTAACGGGTATTATATTGGATTCCATAACAATACTTGTGATTTCAATCCTTTTCATGATGGAACTTCTGTCAATAGTATTTCAATATTTCTCAAAGCAGACAGGAAAAATAAAGAAAACTTCCAGAATTAATTTTACAGCCATCCGTCCGGCAGTATTTCTGTATTTTTTCGGACAAACAATTTCTGTTTCCTTTTTACCTCTTTACATGGAAAAGCTTTATGAACCTTTGTGGGGATTATCCAAAGATGTTATTCTTGGACTGCCCATATGTGCGACAATGCTTTTTGGAGCAATTTCTGCCCTTATAGCCGGGCCATGGATTGATAAACGGGGATGGCACGGACCTTTTTTTACTGGAATTACACTGACATCAGCCGGTTTTGTTTACACCTGGCTTGCCTCAAATGCTGTTAATCTTATTATTTCACGCGCCTTTGTCGGCTTTGGTTATGGTTTAACTTTTATGGCAGCCAACGGATTTGTAGTTGCATTTACAGATGAAAGCAGCAAAGCCCAGGGGCTTACAAGCATGATTGCCGGATGCTATGCCGGTTATATCTGTGGAAGTTCAACAGGCGGGATGCTTGCAGATCGTATTGGTTATAACGCTGTTTTTATTATCGGTGCCTCTATCATTGCTTTGTCACTGATATATACAATAATTTTTATGAGAGATAATATCGGTTCGGATAAAGCCGTAAACAAAACAGATGTTCCGGATACTTTTTCAAAATCTGCAATAAAATCCGGGCAGGTATTTAAATTCATAACCAATACAAGAATTATATCTTTATGTCTCTTTGTTATTTTACCATCATCAATCATCACCGTAGGTTTCCTGAACTATTTTATTCCCATTTATATAAATACTATCGGCTCGACATCTTCAAATATAGGCAGACTGCTGATGGTACATGGGTTGTTTTTTATTTATGTTGCACCATTTTTCAGCAGATTTATTGACAGGGCTTCACAAAAATCAAAATTTATAGTGATCAGCGGATTCATAGCCAGTCTCGCTTTGATGGTGTTCTATTTCTACAGCGGTATGCTGGCAGCTATTTTATCTGTACTGATACTAGGACTTGCAGGCAGTTTTGAGGCTTCAATACCCTATGCATTAAGCCTTAAAGCCACAGAGGAACTTGGTAGTGGAAAAGCCATTGCCATTTTATCATCAGTTGAAAAAATCGGACAGGTCGCAGGCCCTGTTATATTTGGTTCTCTGATTTTAGGGTATCATGAAGACATAAATCTTTATTTTATGGGAACAGCATATATGATATTTGTATTGCTGTTTTATTTGATCAGCAGATATAATAAATCAAGTCTTACCTGAACGGAACAAGCCGGGAAGAACACAAAATTAAACACAGCATACAAAAATCGGAGCCAATAAACGTAATAATTTACGTTCTATTTTTTATAATTATTGTAAATCTCATCTGCAGCACTTAGAACATCAACCGGCGGATCATACCCTATTTTTGAAGCTGTTTTCAAATTGATGGCAATTCTGCTGGGTGCTTCAAAAATCAGGCTAAGCTGCCCGGGTTTTGCGCCATTGAAGACCTTTGCTATTATTCCCGCCTGATATTGGCCCACATATTTAAATCCAGCCTGGGAAATACTCATCAACAGGCCGTATTTTACCTCTTCTGAACCAGCCTGGGAAAAGGTGGGAATTTCTGCTTTATTTGCTGTCTTTACAAGGTAGGGAAGAGTATTTGCATCGACTCCCATATGCATGGTCACATAAATAGCATCCGCTTTACGGCAAAGATCGGAGAAGCACCGTTTTACATCTTTTTCAGCTATTTTCCGGTCATCCACTCCTTTTTGAATAAAGCACCTGACAATTTTAAATCCATGCTTTTTTGCCAGCACCTCAACTTGACTCACACCGGCATAGCTTCTTCCCCGGGGAGTGTTTTCATACATAATGCCGAGTTTTTTAAATTTCATGAGATTATAAAAAATTTCCACCTGCCTTTTATATCTTAAGGGGTCCACTCTGACGTGAAAATAATCATATCCTGAGTTATTGTAACTTTTTATAATCCCGGCGGCCAAGGCATCACTTACGGCACAGGCAATAGTCGGGGTTTTAATTTTACCATTTGCCAGCTCCTGAGCCGCCCATGTTCCCATGGCTATTATCAGATCAACATCCTTTTTTGTGTTCAGACGTTTGATAATAGACCTGGACTGTGGCTTTCTTAAATTATCTTTCCAGTTTGTAGAATAATATGCATTTTTTTTAAAAATCAGGTATTTACTTTTTAAATGAGTTGACAACCATGCCCAAACAGGTTTGGTCCCATCCCCTGGAAACTGTGGCAATTCAGTCTTGTCAATCCAGTGCAAATCCATCAATCCCTTTACGATTGCAACCAATGTTTGTTTATACTCAATATAGTCTCCACCCTGATAATAACCAATGGACCATTTCTGCCCGTTATGCAGTTTCGGAGTTACGGGGTATTTAGCTTTATCAGCAGCGAAACCATTTAAACTGATAAGTAGAGTACATAGAATTATTACAACCAAACCAATTATTTTCTTATTCAATTTAAATCTCCTTTTTTCCCATATAACTGCCATGAGGCAGAGCTATACAATTATTCCTTTAACGCTGACACAATTGTTACATCAATTATATTTTCCTGAGAAATCCCTGTCCCATCCCAGAGTGAAGGCTGACTTTTTTTACTCATAAGTGCAGGCACGGTGTTAATTTCGTTAATATAGATCTGCCTGTCCTTTGAATAAAACAAATCAAATCGTACTTCACCGCGTCCTTCAAGCGCTTTGTAAGCTTGAACAACAAGATTCCGAACTCTTTTGTAGTCTTTTTCAGGTATATCAGCCGGGATATTTTTAATATTGCTACTGCCATTGTCAATACCGTATTTTGCTTCATAAGTATAAAAATCATACTCAGGCCCCACAATGGTCTGTCTGATAACGCTGGCTTTTATTCCCTTGTCCGATGCAAAACAATATACTTCAAGCTCACTTCCGTCAATATATTCTTCAGCAATGAGTTTATTGTCAAAGGAGAACACATCCTCAGCTGCCATGGCAAAATCGGATTTTTTATATATTTTATGGACACCAAGTGATGAACCTGAATTGGCAGGCTTGATAAAAAATGGGAATTGAAATAGCTTTTTTAAGTCATCTATACATGACGGTGTATAGTCGTTTTGATGAATCACCACATATCTGCAAACCGGCAATCCCGCACTTTCCAAAAGACGTTTCATAACATCTTTGTCAAAGCCCACGGCGCCTCCTGTCATTGAAGGTCCGACAAATGGGATACCTGCCGTCTTCCAAACACCTGACATAATTCCTCCGGCACCGTTTCTTCCGTGTAAAAGAGTAAAAATCAGATCAACTTTCACCGGTTTTTCGCTATCTTCTGTATAAAATCGTGATAAACCTCCCTGGCCAATAGTCAGATAAACAGGAACACCGACAATGGTCGGCAGAATATCATCTGCAAAATCGCAGTTTAATTTAAAGCCGGATCTGTCGCACAGAAGCCAATTGCCGTTTTTTGTTATATATAATAATTTTAATTCATATTTTTCAGGATTAAAATGTGAAATAAGATTACTTGCCGAAATAATTGAGACATTATGCTCGTCAGATCTGCCTCCAAATACCAGCAGTACATGCAACCTGTCCTTCTTAATCAATTTGATATCCTCACTCCCTGGAGAAAAACCCATTTATGTTCAGCTCTGATCCGATCCGTGAAAAATCAGTGAAAGCATTGTTATATCATCGTATTGGGGTTCCTCACCCGAAAACACTGCTATATCATTTTTAACCATTTCAATTATTTCCTCCGGTTGAGTGCCGCTGAAAGATGCAACAAGATTTTCCAGCCTTTCAGTTGAATAGAGCTCTTCTTGTGGATTCATTGCCTCTGTGACTCCGTCTGTATAGAAAAAAAGTAGATCTCCTTTTTTCAAGTTTAAAGAAAGCTCTTTGAACTGAATCATCTCCATGGCACCGGCAACGGGCCCGCTCAGCCCTTTTTGATAAAATGTCCTGTCACCTGACTTTATTAATGGAGGATTATGCCCTGCATTGGCATACTTTAATTCTCCGGTTTTAATATTAAGAATACCGATTAAAAGAGTTACGAACATACAATTGGGATTTTCTTTACTCAGTACATCATTAATTCTTGTCATTATTTCAGATATGGATTTTTTGGTTTCGGAATATGTATTGATTAAGGTTTTTGTAATAGCCATAAACAGGGCTGCAGGGACCCCCTTTCCTGAAACATCTCCGATTGAAATACACAAATGATCATCATCTAACAAAAAGAAATCATATAAATCCCCGCCAACTTCTCTTGCCGGTTCCAGATATGCATAAAGATCAAACTCCTTTTTGTCCGGATAAGGCGGAAATATTTTTGGAAGAATGCCAAGCTGTATATCCCTTGCAACATTTAATTCACTTTCTATTCTTTCTTTTGCAACGGTTGTTGCCACCAGTTGTTTGATATTTTTCTGCAGTTCCCGGAACATATACACAAAAGCCGCTGCAAGCGCTCCTACTTCATCTTTTCTTTTTATATAAATATCATTTTTAAG
This sequence comes from Desulfobacteraceae bacterium, assembly GCA_015493575.1. Classification (GTDB taxonomy): domain Bacteria; phylum Desulfobacterota; class Desulfobacteria; order Desulfobacterales; family Desulfobacteraceae; genus WGCX01. Next base: position 23,797 of record WGCX01000149.1, read on the forward strand.
ATCAAGAGTAAATTCCTTAGAAGTAAGATCCTTATGGGGAATATCCTTTAATTTCTGTGTTAATGATCTCAAAGGATTAGAAAACCTTTTCACAGCAATGTTTAATATAATAAAACCCAACAGGAAAATTCCTCCGATAATCAAAGAAAGTCTCTCGGCAAGGCGGTTTGCAGGTGCTTTTATTTCTTCCACCGGTACAAGTGCAGAAATATACCAATCAAGGACTTTTATGTGAGCTGTATATACATTTATATCATGCCCGTTGAGGATAAAGCCCGCAAACAGCTTGTTCTTCTGAGATTTGATAAAGTCCATGATTAAATTTTCAGATATTGCCGGTAAAAATTCTTTTGAAGGCGGTATCAATATATCACCGGAATGGTTGAACAGAAAAATTGTACCGGTATTGGCAATTTTAATCTGCTGAAAATTTTCTTTCATGATCCTGATGATATCGTTAATTTTAGTCTGGGTTTCCGCCTCTATCCCGGAAATATCATTTGTGATTCCAAGGGTCCATCCCCATTTGGAAAGTCTTACAAGATAGGCAAGTTTCTTGTCTTTTGAATTCTTGTATGAAAAAACAGCAAATTTATCAAAAAAAGAGTTATCATTGTTTATACTTGTTGAAACCGGAATATCTTTAACATCTTTTATATCGTTAAGATTCTTACCTTTAAAATCTTCATTTGTATCAAAAAAAATTTTATTTGAATCATCAGCAAGAAAAATTCCTGAGGATATTTTCAGCGAGTTAAGCCATGTAATGACTTTTTTTCTGGTCTTTTTTTCATTGTTAGCATTTGTAATTCTGCATAATTCGTCTATTGCATGTTTTAAAATGGCACTTGTATTTTTTAATCGATTCTTTCTTGTTTTGATAAAAGCCAGTTTAGCTGTCAATAAATTTTGGTATTTGCCTTCAACATCCAATAGAATAATATTCTTTATGTTTTCAATATTTTTCTGTTCCCTGGTTAAAACTGCATTTTTAACATCTTTTTGAGTAAAGAAAATAATACTGGCGGTTATAGCAATAAAAATAACACTACTTAAAATTAAAATTTTTGCCTGCAATGAATGAATCATTTTTTTCCCTCACAATAATATGGTTCAAAAGGGATCATGTCCTTCTTTTTTAAGAAGTGCTCTGTACCAGTGTGAAAATTCATACATGCCCCTGATTTTTTCATCATCATTTATTATGCCAAGACACATTTCCAGAGCGCCTCTTGCAAAGGCACTTGAATATTCATCGCTTTTTGTCTGCTGGAGGAATTTACTGATCAGCATTTTGCTCGTACGTTTTGTTTTATCTGTCCTTATATCAATGGGATCCTTAGGGTTTTGAATGGGGTCCCATTTTTCATAACCGATTTTCATCACATATTTCTGACCCCGTTTTCCCATGGAATCAAAAATTGCCTTTTTCTTTTTCTCTATCTGCTGTGGAGTAAATTTTTCCTGCATGATTATTTTTCAACTCCAAGGTATTCTTCATTAAAATCAGTAATTAATGCCATTGAAACAGGTATAAGCATTTCACACATTTTTATATTTTTTGATTTAATTGAATCTGTTAATTCTGCTGAAAGAAGCTGGAGTTCCGTATAAATTTTATCCATATTTAAAGTAGGATATTTTTTGCCCTCTTCAAAATTTGTTCTGCCGCAGATATGGCTCATGCCGGCACTTGAAGTGGGGATACCGTAAATCCTGCATGTTATGGGCCTTGATTCATACATCATGCAGAGATTGTCAGGACCGAGCAGGGGACATCTTATTCTTTCCCTCCCCATTTTTGCGAGAATATCCACCTCGTTTTTATTTTTTGCAAATTCCCTGTACGCATCTCTTTTTAATTTAACAATGGCGCGGTCTGTTTTTCCTGCATTTTCAATTATTTTCTTTTTTTCTTCACCTGAAAATTTTTCATTGAACCTGTGATTGAGATATATAGCTTCAATAATGGTAAGATCAAAAAGAGCATAGCAGCAGTCGGAACATTTTTCCCTGCAGAACACCTCTTTTGGGAATTCTTTTTTTACCCGCTGAAAAATTTTGTCAATCATTGAGACAACTGCCTCGTATTTTACAAAATGTTCTTTAAAATCAATGGACATAATTTTATTCCTCTGTTCATTCTTTTTTATGAGGCCTTTTTAGAGCCATTAGATCGGCCTCATGGCCGTTTATATAACAATATTGCTCAAAGTGTCGACAGCGTAAGCCCCCTGCGGTATGTAGATTCAGCCCATCAGGACCCAAAGGCGATCAGCTCTTTTGTCCTGCCGGGCGTTAAGAAGCGCAGGCTGTTTGAGGACATACTTGACCGCAGTTCCTGCGCTTCAGACCGGCAGGGCAAAAGGGCCGCCGACGGTCCCGGGCCGGATCTACATACCGCAGGGGGCTGCATATTACCATGCCATATTTTGTCATAAATCTTTGACTCTTTGGGGCAGCCTTGGAGTCTTCAGATCAGCTTCATGGCTGTTTTATGCTATTTCCCTATACAGAAATTTTTAAAAATATTGTCAAGAATGTCAATTTTTACTGTATTTCCTGTAATTTCACCAAGACAATCAGCACCGTTTTTTAAATCAATGGAAATAAGTATTTCATCCGCCCTGTTTAAAAATCCACGTTCAGCTGATTCAAGGCTTTCAACGGCATGGGCCAAAGCAATTTTATGCCTTAAATTAGGAACAACGGAAGATGTTATTTCAAAATTTTTAACGGCAAGTTCCATAATGGTTTTTTTTAAAATATCGATGCCCTGATTGTAGAGAGCCGATATTTTAACAATAGGAGTCCTGTTAAACTTACAGGGTAAATCAAATGCTGAATCATCATCTGCAAGATCCATCTTGTTTATCACAAAAACAAGTTTTTTCCCGTCGGGGATTACCGCCTCAACCTCTTTTTCGTCAAGTTGAGAGCCTGCCTCCTTCATAAAAAGTATTATATCTGACTCTTCTATTTTTTTTTCAGCTTTTTCTATGCCTATTTTTTCCACGGGGTCATCTGTCTCATGCATTCCTGCAGTATCTGAAATTAAAAAAGAAATTCCATTGATATTTAACGGCTCTTCAATTAAATCCCGCGTTGTACCTGGAAAAGAGGTGACTATGGATCTTTCTTTTTCAACAAGGCGGTTCATGAGACTTGATTTGCCGACATTTGGGGCACCGCAGATGACAAGGTTTATCCCATCTCTTAAAAAATGGGCATCTTCGTATAATTTTACAGCACTGCGGCAGGTATCAAGTACATCTTTTATTGTATCAAGCCCCTTTGATTGTGAAATTAACGCGTCGGTCTCTCCGGGAAAGTCAATGGAAACCTCAATAAGGGATAGAAGATCTATCAGTTTCTGTCTTGATTCTTCAATGGTGGATTTAAAATTTCCAAGGTTCTGGGAAGCAGCAGATTTAAGAGCTGTAATGGATTTTGCATTAATGATATCTGCAACGGCCTCTGCCTGGGTTAAATCGATACGCCCGTTTAAAAAGGCACGTTTTGTGAATTCTCCGGGTTCTGCAAGCCTTGCACCTGCCTTGATTACTTCTTCGAGAATGTTTGCCATGACAATATTTCCGGAATGTGCCTGGATTTCAACGACATCTTCACTGGTATATGAACGCGGGGCAAGCATTGGAACCAGCAGAACTTCATCTATCACAAAATGTTTTTCCGGATCAAAAATATATCCATGAACAATTCTGTGGGATTCAAGCAGAAAGCAGTCTTCCGGTCCTTTTTTGCTTGTTCCGAAAATTTTTGATACAATATTTAAAGACCGCGAACCCGATATCTTCACAATTCCAATACCACCTTTTCCAGGCGGCGTTGCAATTGCAGCTATTGTATCTTCAGTCATTCGTATTCTCAGTTTCCCGTATCTTCAATCATCAGTATTTTCAACTCTTTTTTCTGTATGAATTTTTTTTCGGGAATATAACAAGCCTTCTGTAGTATCCGTCACCCATACTCTGGGTTCTCACCCTGGCATCATCTTTTAAGGCAAGATGAACGATTCTCCTGTCCTGGGCTGTCATCTGGTTAATGGTTGCAGGTCTTCCGGTTTTCTTTGCCTTGCCTGCCATTTTAAAGGCAAGGGATTTAAGGTTTGCCTTGCGCGTCTCCATGTAACCTTCTATATCAACCTTGAGCCTTACCCGTGATTCACTTTTTCTGTTTATTATTTTATCAGTTAGAAACTGCATTGCTTCAAGGGTCTGGCCTCTTCTGCCGATCAGGACACCGGAGTTTCCCCCCTCAATTTTAAGCAAAAGTTTATCCTGTTTCGTTTCCGCCGTTACCACGGCATCGGTCGTAATAAAATCAACCATTTTCTGGAGAGTTTCCCTTCCAAGTACAGTGGATTCCTCTGAAACATCAGCTACTGCTTCATCCTTGTATATGGGGGGAAAACCCTCATCCCAGGTGTTATCTGTCTGCTTTTTTTCATTGGGATTATCAGTCTTTTCATTATTAAAATTATTGGTTTCAATGGAAGTCTGTTCAACTTTGGAACTGACTTTTTTATCAATAATTTTATTGTCCGCAGCATTATCATTTTTCACTGGAGTTAAATTATCTGATACCCCATGGGTAATATCTTCTGCAACATGCATATTTTCTGTAACAGGTGTATTTTTTATAACGGGTGTATCTTCAGTAACAGGTGTCTTCTTTTTCAAAACAGGTTTTGTTCTAGCAGTCTTTATTTTTTTCTTTTCAGGCCTTGGCCCTGTCTTACCGGCAGGAGAACCGATGTTTTTTGTCTCGCCAAAAGCTTCATCAACAATGGACATCACCCCATTGGAGTCATTAAATTCACCATCTTTTTTGTTTTTACCATGGGTGCCCTGTTTTTTTGCGGATATTTCCACACGTATCCTGGCTTTTTTAACACCCACAATTCCAAAAATTCCGGAAGAGCCGGAGGATATAACATCGTACTTAAGATTTTTTTTAACCAGATTCAATGCAGAACATGCATTTTCAATGGCCTGTTCTATATTTTTTCCTTCAAATTCCTGAGTTTGTTTCATGATACCTCCGCAATTTTAAGCAAATTTCTTTTGAATGTAATACTGCTGGCCGATTGAAAGTACATTATTCACGAGCCAGTACAGTACAAGTCCGGCAGGAAAATTAACAAAAATAACAGTCATGAACAACGGCATGAGCATCATCATTTTTGCCTGGGTAGGATCTCCGGTTGTGGGTGACATTTTCTGCTGTAAAAACATGGTTGCTCCCATAATAATGGTGAGTACCGGAATACCGGTGGGCGGCTGAACAAATGGAATTTTAAATGCAAAATGGAAAAGCCTGTCCGGTGCGGAAAGATCGGTAATCCAGCCGAAAAAAGGTGCATGCCGGAGTTCAATGGCCTGGTAAAGCATTCTGTAAAGGGCAAAGAAAATAGGCATCTGGACAATCATGGGAAGACATCCGCTCATGGGATTAACCTTGTACGTCTTGTAAAGAGCCATAACTTCCTGGTTCATTTTCTGTTTATCGTCTTTATATTTTTCCCTCAATTCCGTCATGAGAGGCTGAACCCTTTTCATGTCGTTCATGGACTTGTAGCTTTTAGTACCAAGGGGCCAGAAAATTATTTTGATGAGTATTGTCAGAAGAATGATGGCAACACCATAATTGGGTATAAAGTCATAAATCATATTCATGCCGATAAGGCATGGCTTTGCAAGAATATCAAACCATCCGAAATTAATGCACTGCTTAAGGGTGTTTTTGTACTGGCTCAGTACCTTAAGGCTTTTGGGCCCCATGTAACAGTTAAATACGTATTTTATCTGTTTTCCCGGGGCAAGTCTTTCCATTGGCAGAATAAAATCAGTGGTCACTGTGGAACCTGTAACAGAAAGTTTTATACTTGCGTCAACGGGCTTTTCAGGAAGCAGACAGGATATGAAATATCTGCTTGTAAAGCCTGCCCAGTCAATTACTCCTGAATAGCTGTCTTTTTCCTTGATTTTTTTGACTTTGATTTCTTTAAGTTTGCCCTTGACAAGGGCAACAGGACCGTGGAATGAATATCTTGAACTTGACTTGTCAATATGACCTGGAATGGATATGGCAAGTTCATCCTTGAGCGGCATCCGGGAACCGTTTTTAAAAAATATGTTAAGTCCTATGAGATAAGTTGATGCAGAGAAAGTGTAAACTTTTTCAACCACAATACCATCCGGTGATTTCCATGAGAAAGCAATGGTTTTTTTACCTTGTTCAAGGTCTAAATGGTCTGAATCCGTTTCCGCTGTAAAAACAGCATTTTTAAGGCCCGGAATGCTTTTTTCCTTTAGATCAAGACCGAAAACACCTGATTTGATATCAGGAGAGACAAGCTGCTTCAAAGGAGAGTCTTTTTTCATGGTCTCCCTGTACTTTTTTAAAGTCAGACTGGTAACAGCTGCCCTGTTTTCAGATATAACAATATTATAGAACGGAGTCGATACAGAAATTTTCCTGAAATTTATATTTTGTGCCGGCGGAAAATTTTTTGAATTTCCTGCGGCACCACCTGCTTTTCCCCCGCTTTCCCCTGGCCTGTAATCAGATGTGCTGCCTGTTACGGCTTTTTTCGCTGCTGATCCGGGATTGCTTACCTGATTTGATTTATTTTCCGGTTTGCTGCCCGTTTTTGCGGTATTTTTCCCGGCAGCAGTCTGCTCGATTTTGCTGTTCTGTTTAACGGGAGTTTTGTTCTCAAAAAGCCACTCCCATCCAACCATGACAACTATTGAAAGAATAATGGCTATAAACAGCCGCTTTTGATCATCCATCTTGTCTCCTGCTTGTTTTCTGCTTGTTTTCTGCCTGTCTTCTGCCTGTCTTTTGATAGTCTTCTGCAATGCGCAACGCATAAAAGTCTGTTCAATGCAGATCATGGATCATAATTTGTCAGGGCAGATCATGGGAAGAATTAAAAAATTTAAGAAAGCAGAGAAAAAGAGCATAACATATGGCTTTTTTAAGGGACGGGATCAAAACCACCAGGATGAAATGGATGACATTTTAATATTCTTTTTAACGCAAGAAACGCGCCTTTAAAACAGCCGTATTTTTTAACAGCCTCCAGGGCATATTGGGAACAGCTTGGATAAAAACGACACCTCTGCCCTGTAAATGGAGATATGAAGTATTGATAACCCTTTATCAATATTATTAATACCTGCTTCATTTCTGTTTATTCAATTTTGCAAAAAGATCATCAAGTGCTTTCACAAGCTCATGGTTAGATAAAAATTTTGCATATTTCCTTGCTATTATATTAATATCCCGGTTTCCTGGTAATGTTGTTTTTCTGTTTCTATAATACTCTCTGATAAGCCGTTTTATCCTGTTACGCTCTACTGCTTTCCCCACTCTTTTTGATACAGTAATTCCGATACGGTTGTTCCCGGTTGTTCCGTCCAATACGGCTGCGATGAAAAACCTGGTCTGTATCTTTTTTCCGGATCTGGATAGTCTCAGAAAATCAGCTCTTTTTAAGAGCCTTTCTGTCTTGGGGAACGAATTGCTGCCCAATAATAAAATCCTTTTTTAAGCAGTAAGTTTTTTTCTTCCCTTTGCCCTTCTGCTGTTAACAATACGCCTGCCTGCAGCGGTTGACATTCTTTTTAAAAAACCATGTTTCCTGGCGCGTTTAATTCTGCTTGGCTGAAATGTTCTTTTCATAGATAAAATCCTTAAAACAAGTTTAAAACAAATAAAACAAAAAATAGAAAGTCATGGGGTATCATGAGGTATGTTGTTTATTAGTATTCCCATGCTTTCTGCCAAAATATAAAAATATCCGTAAATATTCTGTCAGCACCCAATATCAGCTGATTTTGACCGTCACAACAGCATTGGTATGCTTTTACAGTCTCAAAACAGACAAAAATGAGTCAACCGGGTTAGTTGCCTTACTCCTGAATTTCTGTAATAAAAAACAGGAAATTAATTCAGGTACAAAGGTTTGCGGGTATCGCTCACTCTATACATAATGCACTGCAAGCCTTAATATTTACAAATATTCTACCAAAACAAGCAATAAATTCTAATTCATTATTTAGAATGTGTCAAGATTTGTTTTACATTCACAGGCCACTTTGTAAGGTTAAGCTTGCAACTCAAACATCCACTGTGGTAATAGCGTATATAAATTTAATGGTCATTTTAATATTAGTGATGTAAGGAGGCCTCAATGCCGGGGTTTGAATTATTTGGTGATGAAGAAAAAAAAGAGGTGATGGATGTCCTTGATACAGGAGTCCTTTTCAGATATGGATTTGAGCAGGCACGCAAAGGAAAATGGAAAGCAAGATCCTTTGAGGAGAAGCTTTGCAGGTTCACCGGAGCAGAATATGCCCATTTATGCTCCAGCGGTACTGCAGCTCTGTCAATAGCCCTTGCAGCATGTGGAATCGGAGCAGGTGATGAGGTTATCATCCCTCCTTTCACCTTTGTTGCAACCTTTGAGGCTGTGCTTAATTCCGGTGCAGTTCCTGTTTTCGGTGAAATTGATGAAACCCTCTGTTTAAACCCGGACAGACTTGATTCAGTTGTCACTGAAAAGACAAAAGCTGTTATTCCTGTACACATGTGCGGTGCCATGGCGCAGATTGATAAAATAAAAAAATTCTGCGCTGAAAAAAAACTTATCCTGATTGAAGATGCGTGCCAGGCAATTGGTGGTTTTTTTAAAGGGAAACATCTCGGCAGATTCGGTAAAATGGGATGTTTGTCCTTTGATGCTGTTAAAACAATTACCTGCGGTGAAGGCGGCGGTATAATAACAGATGACCATGACCTGTACCTGAAGGCTTCCCAATATGCAGATCATGGGCATGATTATTCCGGAGGACCTGACCGGGGAGCGGATGGTCATCCCATTATGGGAGCAAATTACAGGATCAGCGAACTGAACGCTGCAGTGGGTGTAGCCCAGCTTGGAAAATTAAATAAAATAATTAAAATTCAGCAGAACAACAAAAAGATCATAAAGGAAGCACTATCCGGTATTTCAGATATAAGATTCAGGCAGATACCGGATCCCGACGGCGATTCAGCATCATTTCTTTCGTTTTTTCTACCCGATGAGACAAGGGCAAAAAAAGTGATCAAAGCCCTTGGAAAAAACGGTGTTGATGCCTGTTTTTACTGGTATGACAATAACTGGCATTATTTTAGAAAATGGGATCATTTAAAATCAATGAAAAGTGCTGCACCGCTGTGTGCACAATTTGCAGAAACCAAACCGGATTACAAAAACATATCCCTGCCGGAATCAGATTCTGTTATGAAAAAAACGATTTCAATGCTGATAAAACTTTCCTGGATAGATTCGGAGATCGAAAAGAGAATAAATGGTATAAAAAATGCTGTTAACAGCTGAATAAGGAGTAAATATTCACATTATTTAAGGTCGAATATTTACAATAAGGATTAAAAATGTTCAGAAATTTTAAAATGATATCCAATGTCATTTTTGGCAGGGGCTGTTTTAAACAGACCGATGAGATACTTGCTGCAAAACGGGAAACAAAAAAATCATGGGTTGTTTTTGTAACCGATGATGTTTTCAAGGGTAAAGAACTGGAAAAACGCATTCCTCTGCATGACAATGATATGCTTTTATGGGTTAATGTGGATGATGAACCAAAAACAGTTTACGTTGATAAACTTACGGAAAAAGTAAGAAATTTTTCAGATAATCTTCCCTCAGGTGTGATCGGCATTGGAGGTGGAAGCACAATGGATCTTGCCAAATCAATTTCTTTAATGCTTACAAACCCGGGCTCTTCTGCCTTATACCAGGGATGGGATCTCATTAAAAATCCTGCTGTTTTCCATGCGGCAGTTCCAACACTTTCCGGAACAGGTTCGGAAGTATCAAGAACAGCAGTCCTTACCGGGCCTGATAAAAAACTTGGGTTAAATTCCGATTATACGGTATTTGATCAGGTGATTCTTGATCCTGACCTGATAAAAAATGTACCTGCAGAGCAGCATTTTTATACGGGCATGGATTGCTATATCCATTGTATTGAATCTCTGTCAGGAACATATATCAATCAATTCAGCAGATCCTATGGTGAAAAAGCCCTTGAATTGTGCAGGGATGTATTTTTAAATGATGATTTCAATAAAAAAGATAAAGATGATAAAGATGATAAAGATGATAAATTAATGATGGCTTCTTTTTTCGGCGGCATGAGTATAGCCTATTCCCAGGTAGGGGCGTGTCATGCCCTTTCCTACGGGCTTTCATATATACTCGGCACCCACCATGGTATTGGCTGCTGCATTGTGTTTGATGCTCTTGATGAATTTTATCCTGAAGGGGTGAAGGAATTTAAGGAGATGATGAAAAAGGCGGATATTCAGCTTCCGAAAAACCTTGTCAAAAATATAAGTAAAGACCAGATGGAAACAATGATAAGTGTTGCACTGGGACTTGAACCCCTATGGGAAAACTGCCTTGGACCTGACTGGAAAAAAATCATGACGCGGGAAAAAGCAGAATCTATTTTTATTAAAATATAAATAATGATAACAGCAATTATACCATCAAGATTCGGGTCCACACGTTTTTTTGGCAAGCCGCTTCAATTGCTTGCAGGAAAATCCATGATCCGGAGAGTCTATGAACAGGCGGAAAAATCATCCCTGGTTACCGAGGTGGCAGTGGCAACAGATGATGAACGTATAGACAGGGCCGTTAAAAAATTTGGCGCACTCTCTGTTATGACTCCTTCAGATATAAGGTCCGGAACGGACAGGGTTGCAAAGGCATCTGACATACTTGGGCTTGCACCTGACGATATTGTAATCAATATCCAGGGGGATCAGCCGGTTTTTAATCCCCAATGCCTTGATGAGCTTACGGAACCCCTCAGGGCCGACCCGGGTCTTGGCATGTCAACCCTTGCTTTTAAGATAAAAAACAAAAGAGAGATAACAGATCCCAAGGATGTTAAAGTCGTGTTTGATAACAACGGTTTTGCCCTTTATTTTTCCAGATCCAGCATCCCGTTTCCAAGGGATACCGTAACAAACTCCGTATATTACAAGCACCTTGGATTTTATGCATACAGGAAAAGTTTTCTTGATAAGATTGCATCCCTTGAAACAGGTTTACTGGAAAATACTGAAAAGCTTGAGCAGCTCAGAGTCCTGGAATACGGTTTTAAAATAAAAGTTGTAGTAACAGAACACGATTCTCCTGAAGTTGATCTTCCCGAAGATATTGCCCGTATTGAAAAGGTCATTGCGGCAATGGAAACATTTCCTGATACAGTCTTACCTGCAGAAAAATCACTTAAAAAGGTTCACTTCAAATAGATGGCAGCGTCAGTTATTTATCATAAAGAATATAAATCCTTTGCCATTGGTTCAAGTGTGAAATTAAGCAGGGAGACACTTGAAAAGCTTATTGGCATATTCGAATTCCAGCCTTCAAATTCAGATGATTTTTTTAACGATTCCATGGAGTTTAATGATTCCAGGGGCCAGGGCAATATTGATTCCGATTTCAACGGGAAAAAGCCGGTTCTTGGTGGAAGAGGAACGGTTAAATCCATTTATATCCCCGAAGCAGGAAATGTTATTATTAAACAATATAAACGGGGCGGACTGATATCCTGTTTTAATAAAAGAACTTACCTTAAATTTCGTGGTCAGACACGCGCTGAAAAAGAATTTGAAATGCTTTTCATGGCGGAAAAAGCAGGAGTTAATGTGCCTTTTCCCCTGGCATATGTGAGCCGGGGAAATTTATTTTACAGGGCATGGCTTGTTACAAAAAGAATAAATCAATGTCAGAATTTTGCAGAAATTGCCGTGCAGAACAAAAAAAGAGCCATGAAAATTTTTCCTGAAATATCTTTAAATATAAAAAAGTTAATAGAAAATAGTATTTACCATGTGGATCTTCATCCTGGAAATGTTTTGATTGATGCAGATGATAAAAATTATATTATTGATTTTGATAAAGCATTCTATTTTAAGGGAAGTATAAGGAAATTAAGCAGGTTTTACAGAAAAAGATGGTCAAGGGCAGTGGTGAAGTACGATTTACCGGATTTTATGTCTAATCTTGGGTTAGGATCGAAAATTTTATAACCGGAATTCTGCGCTATTTCTGTTCAACTTATTTCATCTCCGATCCTTAGGGAAAAATAAATAATATTAAACACAATGAATAATAGTCTTATAAAAAAATTTCAGGGAATGGAAACAGCCGGCATGTTTATTATGGCTTTTTCCCTACCGGTATTTGATGCCCCTACGCATATTGGTTATGGCCTGCTTTTCCTCGGCGCTGCAGGCTGGAGAATTCTGGACAGCAGAGTAAAATTAAGAAAACCATCTTTTCCTGAAACGCTGGTCATTATCATTTTATCCATTAGTTTGATCAGCACGGTTATTAACTGGCCGTTGCACTACGGGATAAAGGGTTTTAAACACTATTTTTATTTTTTCAGTACCTTCTGGATACTGTCAAAGGGGAAATACAATTCAAAAATAATTAAAACGACAATAATACTGCTTGTTGCAGGTGCCGTAATCGCCGATATTGGAGGCTTTTGGCAATTTATTCATTCCAGTCATGCCGAAGATTTCAATTTATTAGCGCTAAATGGGATTGACAGGTCCGCAGCATATGTATCCATAATAATTTTTATATGTATCGGTATCATGTTTGATAATTGCCAGGGATACAGCCTGCCTGTCAAAGTCTTTTCCGTTGTAAGCCTGTTGATCATGCTTTTTACTTTGTTTGTCATGGGCAGCAGAGGATGTATATTAAGCGTTATTATTACCTTACCATTGGTATCTGTTTTTATATTCAGGCGTAAAACATTTAAAAATATTTTTCCGGTGATTATCATATGCTCTCTCATCGTGCTGATTTTAACGGCATTGATATTCTCTTTTCCAAATTCAAAATATTTGCAGCGTTTCAGACATGTCAACACAATCAAACTGACCCTTAATCCATCTGAAATGACGTTAAATGATCAGATAAGGTACGATTTCTGGCGGGCGGCTTTGATGTATGCAGTGAAATTCCCCTCTGTATTTGGCATCGGACCGAAAAATTTCAGGGAGATGGATATAAGTACACTTAAATTTAAACCGCCTCTTACTGACGTCGCATCCCGGATATTTAAAAATCACAGGGTATTGCATGCCCATAACTGGATGCTGACCTTATTGGTTGAGCAGGGGGTTTCAGGGCTTATATTTTTTGTCATTTTCCTTATTACAATCATGGTGAAATTAATTAAAAAAAGACCCGGGGATGAAATAGATGCCGTGTGGGTCTCTTCTTTCAGCACCTGCTTTCTTCCGAGTATAAGCGGATTGTTCCTCTCTTCTTTTTCATATGAAACCGGATGGCTCACATTTTTTATTTTGGGGCTTGGAATGTGGTTTGTTCATGAAAATTAATATTATTGCACGGGACAATACAGCAGGGCTGACAGCGGATATCAATATCCTTACGGAACTATTCCATGACCAGGGGTGGCAAGTTGATTTTAATGACTATAAATCATTGAAACGCTTTGCATTCTGGTCATCTAAAACCTATGATCTTAATGTTTTCTTACAATGGGCAAACCCGCAATGGTTTAAACTTGCAGAAAAAAACATTCTCATCCCAAATCCCGAATGGTTTAAAATTAGATGGATATCGGTTCTAAACCGGTTTGATGGAATTTTCTGTAAAACAAAACACGCTGTTCAAATATTTAATAAAAAAAATACAAATACGGTTTTTACAAGTTTTACAAGTTTAAACCGGTTGATGGCAGGGGTAGAAAAAAATAAAAACCAATATCTGCATATCGCCGGTAAATCAAAGATGAAAGGAACGGACATCATCATCAAAACATGGATTAAAAATCCTGATTTCCCCCATCTCATAGTGGTAAAGAGGAATATGGATTATCCGGTGCATAATCAAAAAAATTTAACCATCATATCTGAATATGTCAGCAATGACGAACTTCAATTATTGATGAACCGGTGTGCTGTCCATCTATGTCCATCAAGTGCCGAAGGTTTTGGACATTCAATTGGAGAATCCTTAAGCTGCGGAGCCCTTATTGTTTCAACAGACGCACCCCCAATGAACGAGCTTGTTAACCCGGATCGTGGTATTCTTGTAAAACCTGTGCGAAAAGAAAGTAAAAAACTGTCCTATGCATATTATATTGATGTCCCAGGTCTTGAAAATGCTGTTAAACATATAATGCAAATCAAAAAAATCAATGTATTAATGGAAAATGCCCATTCTTTTTATTCTGACAATGACAGGTACTTCAGGAAAACGATTATTAAGGCAATTGATGATATCGTAACAGTGTAAATATGTAAATATTTAAGGATCGAAAATTTTATAAGTTGAAGGAGATTGCAGACATGATTTTTAAAAATCATTTTGAATATATTGATGGAACAAAATTCAGCTCGAATCATCGGTTTAATGTCGATTTCTCCAGTGGATACCTTTCACGCGAAGAGGCTGTCATTCACGCAGTAAAGGGTAAAAACATAATTCATTTAGGGTTTGCCGGTCATTTTAAAAATATTGAAAAAACCATAAAAAAAGGAAAATGGTTTCATGGCAGGCTGTATGATAATGCTGCCCTGTGTGTTGGAGTGGATATCAATGCAAAAGCGGTGAATTTTATATCTGAACATTACAATTATAAAAATATTTTTTGCTCTGATATTTTAGACCAGAACCATATTGCAGTTATAGAAGAAAATAATTTTGATTATATGGTTCTTGGTGAGGTTTTGGAACATGTTGATAATCCGGTTGATTTTATAACAAAATTGCGAATAAAATATAAAGACAAAATAAAGGGATTAATTATTACGGTTCCCAATGCCTTTAGAAAGAAAAATTTCTATAATGCCCTCAGGAATATTGAAAAAATCAATTCAGATCACAGGTATTGGTTCTCTCCATATACAATTACAAAAGTGCTGCACCAGGCCGGCTGCAGCGTTGAAAAAATGTATATGTGTGCAGGAAGAGATAAATCTCAGCTTAATATAAAAAAAAGAATTGAAAGATTTTTTTCTCTTGAAAATAAATTTCCCATGCTTAGAGATACCATTGTAGTGTTTACACATTTTAACACAAACTGCAGTAAATCTCCTCAATAAACCGGATATTTGTTTTAAAATCAAACAGTTCAAGTGCACGCTTTCGTCCGTTTTTTTGAAAATCGGCAAGCAATTTTTTATCATTCATCAATTTTTTTACGGCTGCTGCAATATCTGCAGGCGATTTTTGCGGAACAATCAGTCCCGTTTCAGGGGTCACAGCCTCCCTGTTGCCGGAGATATCGGCTGTTATGACGGCGGTACCGCATGCCATGGCCTCATAAAGCACCCTGCCCATGCCTTCCACCCCTTCATGGGAAGGAGCGGCAAGCACATCGGCAGCCTGCATCCATTTGTGTATATTGTTCTGCTGCGGAAGTATGGATACAAATTTATCTATCTTTTTTCCCTTGATAAGGGAGACAAGCTCTGCCATGACATTTTTATTTTTCGGGGTTCCGATATACAGAACATGGGGCATTTTTTCATCTGTAATTGTGGCGTGCAGAATATCAAGGGCAGATGCAAGATCAAATATTCCCTTGCCCTTTTTTATCTGGCCTGCAAACATCACAATAAATTTTTTTTTTGAAAGGTTTAATTGATTTTTGACCCTGTGTTTATCAGCAGGGGAAAACAGACCACAATTTACACCATTATAAATTGTTGTGCATTTTTTCCTGAACGCTTCCTTATCTGCCCTGAACCTTTGTATTATATCATCTGCCACCATAATAATTTTATCTGCCATAATGAAATTGATCCTGTCCCATTTGTACGGTCTTGTTATTCTTACATGCCAGATAAGTTTTGCATCTGTTCTTTGTTTTGCAAAATTGCAGATCACGGTGTCATGATCCTGGTCGGAATGAATAATATGGATATTTTTTTCTTTTATGATTTTACGGATTGATTTTATTAACTTGAAAATTTTTCCGGCGCGCATGAATTTCAGGTTGCACATGGGAACAATTTCACATGGGCATTGTAATTTTTCCAGTGCATCTGACAATTCACCATGTTCAGGAACAATGGCAAAGGGCTGAAATATCTCCCTGTCAAGCATCTCAATAATATTGAGCATGCTTTTCTGTCCCCCCATTCTCATATGGCTGTAATGGCTCACATACAATATATTTATTTTATCTGTTTTTTCAGGCGTTACAGATTTTTCTGATTTTCCGGATTTTCCATTGTTTTCAGACATTGATCACTCTTTTCAGAAAATTTTCAATTTCTGTTCCCATTTTATCCATTGAAAACAGTTCTGCCACTGTTTTTCTGCCTTCTCTGCCGATATTTACGGATTCTGTCCGGTTCTCAATGATATTTTTCAGCTCAGATGCGATATCGGAAAGTTCCATGGATTGCGTTATAAAACCGTTTTTTTTGTGCGTTATAAATTCTCTTACTCCCCCTGCATTTGTTGTAAGAACAGGAACACCGTTAATCATGGCCTCAAGCAGTGAATTGGACAACCCCTCATTAAATGACAAAAGCACGAAAAGATCGCTTGCAGCAATAATCCTCTGGGGGTTATTTACAAATCCGGTAAATTGAACATTCCGGGAAATTTTGAGTTTTTCTGTCAGCTTTTCCAATTTTTTTCTGTAAGGACCGTCTCCAATGATTTTAACCTGAATTTTCTGCCTTATATTAACGGGAAGTTCTGCAACAGCCATGATAAGGAGATGAAAGCCCTTTGGCTTTGTCAATCTCCCGGAACTTGTTATGGAAAACATATCATCGGTCTTTACAATGTTTTCATTGGCTTTATCCTGCTCAATGCCGTTGTAAATCACTTTAATTTTATTATCGTGCATAAAATTATTTTGTAATAAATTCTGTTTTATCCTGTGGGCATTGACAATCATGCCGTGATTCAATTTATCATAAACAATATTATGCCAGATGGGCTTATTAAGCTTTCTTACACTTCCAAGCCTTAACACGTTTTTGATTCCGGCAAGCTTTGCAACCACCCCGCAGATAAAATATTCTTTTTTCTTTGTTGAAACAATGATGTCGATTTTGTGCTTTTTCACAAAACAAAATATTTTATAAAAAGTGATTAAATCGGTATAATTTTTAAAAGGTGCCCTGAATCCGGATAAATTTTTCCCGAATTTTTCCGACAGATCCCTGTTTTTATAACAAAGGAAAACTTTGTTTTGTTTTCTTAACCGGGAAATGGCCATGGACGTCCATTTTTCATTTCCGCCCCATACATTTGCAGAACAAACAAAAAGTATTTTCATAATATTTTTTTTTTATAAGAAAGAGCTCATTTTTTGACAGAGCCACAAATGCTTTTTCTA
>WGCX01000150.1 GCA_015493575.1 Desulfobacteraceae bacterium
GTCAAGTACAATTCAAAAACACTTTTGTATAAAAAAACACCCATGGTCAGGAATCATACGATATTCAGAATTTGTCCTATTTCATCCATGGAATCAACATGAAAATCAGCTTTTAATGAATCATTTTTAAATGCGATAAAAAAGGTTCCTGCTTTAAAAGAAGCCATTGCATCATATTGAGAGTCCCCTATAAAAATAATCTCAAAGGGTTCAAGTTTAAATTCCTCCATAATTCTTATAAGCTGATCAGGTTCAGGTTTTGGTTTTTTAACATCAGCGGCAGTGACCACCATGTCAAACTGATTTTCAAGCTTATGCTCCTTTAAAACAGACGGCATGGTATCGGTTCTATTGGTGGCAACGGCTCTGATGTACCCCTTTGATTTCAGATCCTTCAAGAGCTGTCTTAAACCGGGTGCAATTTTCATATAGCTTATAAATCGTGGATAACCGACACCTGTCATGTAATTATATACTTCATACAGGGAATCCATCTCAGGGAAAAGATATTCCAGGGCTTCCTTAACAGTGAACATATGGACCTTGACAAATTGTTCATCTGTGAGCTTCTTTTTCCCAAAATGTTCAAGGACCTCGTTATAGTACATTCTATTGGCATCTGCAGTGTCAAACATTACACCGTCACAATCAAAAACAACGGCCTTTATCTTTTTTATATTTAATCGCATATTAAATTCAGGAACTTATCTTGTTTAAAGTTTTCTTTTTGAAAAGATACCCGAATACGCGAATCGAGAGATCGGGTTTAATTTTACTGTCTGTTTTAAGGGTGATAATATCAAAATATCTCCCCGGTTTTTTCATTTTATTGGTTATTGTAAGCTTCCAGAGTTTTTTCTTCGGATCAGGCCGGGTTAACTTAATATCAATATTTTTCCCGTTGAGAACGCTTTTTCCCAAAATGGAAAAATCATATTCACCTGCAGGAGAAATCGTTACAACACTTTGTATTTTATCTCCGGGGGAGCCGATAAGCCTCACACTGCCAGGGGTGATATTTGCAAATTTTTTCACCTTTCCGGTAACTTTAAATTTTATGATCCCATGTGCTGGGTCATCGGTATATGCATCAGCGGTTTTGACAAGTTTTCGTCCACCATACCCATTGGAATTTACTTTTATTTTTACTTTTCCTTCCCCGCCCGGGGGAATCTGTCTGTCAAAGGAGACAAGGGTGCATCCTCACCCTGTCTTTACCCGTTTAATATGCAAAACAGCATTTCCCTTATTTTTAATGGTAAATTCATGTGTTATAATGGTGCCCTCAGGTACAGGCTTGAAGCCAAATATAAGATCAGGCGTAAAGGCCACGGGGCCTGAGGAACCCATCGTTATATTTGAAAAAACCATTAAAGAGAACAACGCAAATAATGCAGAAACAAAATATTTTTTTTTCATGGGCAACTCCCTTATTTGTTGCGCCCGACAGGGCATGATTTTTTACAGACCGTAAATATCCGCAAAGTTAAAGATAACCAGAGACTTTAAATCTGAAAACGATGTTTGTCAAGTCCCGGCACCAGATAGTTCCTGGAAGGAAATTGATGCAGGTTCCGGTATTCCCATAATTTAATGCAGCAAAATTATATGGCCACACTCCGGGTTTCATGCAAATATACTTGATCATATTTTATTTATTGTTTATAAGAAAGCTTTATATGAAACTCCCTTAAAGTTCTTTTTAATATAAGAGTTTCATGTTTTGTTGGAAGACTGTCTGAGAGAATCCAGATCCGCCTCATGGCGGTTTATTAGAAAGAACGTAATTTTGACAGAGTAACTGATGCTCTTTGTATGTTTGTCAAAATCTTTGATTTTTTGAGGCGCTGCAACGCAGTTCAAATCGGCATCATGGTCGTTATCATAAGAAATTATGGCGGACAATGAATAGCTTAAGGCCCTTACGTAAGGAATAAAATATGTGTCTTGCAATTCCATCAAGAATAGTTGAAATAAAGGATACCATTGCAACAATTGATGTTGACGGTGTTAAAAGAGAGGCAAGCATTATGCTTCTTGAAGATGTAAAAAAAGGTGATTATGTCATTGTTCATGCTGGGTTTGCCATCAGTAAACTTGACGAGAAAAGTGCGGAACAGACTTTGAAGGCACTGCGTGAAATGCTTGACCTTTCTGATCAGAGTTTTGAGGAAAATAAAGGTGATGCAAAAAATACAGAAGCATCAAATCGTGGGTCTTTAAACGGTCAGGGGGCTTAAAAGACTTTAATCTGCAATGAAAAATTCAATAAAAGCGAGAAGGCTGGAAATCAGCGGCGTTGTTCAGGGCGTTGGCTTCCGGCCGTTTCTGTTTCAGCTTGCAGAAAAATACGGGTTTGCAGGCAGGGTTTTAAACACTTCCCGTGGAGTCAGTCTTGTCATTGAGGGAAGCGAAAAGGACATGGATGATTTCGCCAGAGATATTTATGCTGAAAGTCCTCCTCTTGCATGTGTAGTGAATATAAAGTCAAAAAATATTCCCCTGAAAAATTATAAAAATTTTGCCATTGTCACAAGCGCCGGTGAAAACAGCACAAGATCTGCCCTGATACCACCCGATGTATCTGTGTGCAGTGACTGCCTTGATGAAATGAACGATCGCAAAGACCGGAGATTTAAATATCCGTTTATAAACTGTACAAATTGCGGGCCAAGATACACCATCATAAAAGATATCCCCTATGACAGGCCAAAAACATCCATGGCAGAGTTTCAAATGTGCCCTGCGTGCAGCAGGGAATACAATGATCCAAAAGACAGGCGTTTCCATGCCCAGCCAAATGCCTGTCCCGTATGCGGACCCCATGCGTTTCTTGTTGACAATAATGGAAAAAAAGTTGAATTAAACGGCAGAACTCCTGTAAAAGCTGCAGCAGATCTTATATTACAGGGCAGGATTGTTGCGGTTAAAGGACTTGGCGGATTTCATCTTGCAGCGGATGCTTTTTACGACAATGCTGTAAAAAGACTGCGACTATTCAAGAACCGTCCCCACAAACCGTTCGGACTCATGGCGGATTCTGCAACAACGGCATTGGATTATGTTGCTATCAGCAGAGAAGAAAGAAAGCTGCTTGAATCTAATGCCAGGCCCATTGTCCTTCTTGAAAAGAAAAAAATAAAAACAAAAATTAACAAAAAAACACTGTCCCCGGCCATTGCCCCTTTAAACAGGTATTTCGGGATTATGCTTGCTTACACACCGCTTCACTATCTTCTCTTTGAAAACGGCCCTGGTATTTTTGTCATGACAAGTGGCAATGCTTCAGGAGAGCCATTGTGCATTAAAAATAAAGAAGCTCTTTCCGTCC
>WGCX01000151.1 GCA_015493575.1 Desulfobacteraceae bacterium
GAATCCTGCTATTGAGAGAATCCGGATCTGCCTCGTGGCACTTATTATGAAAAATAAAGGGTACTTTAACTTTATTACAATAAGTTAACAACTACGGCTTCTATTGATTAAAATCCTAATGCAGTTAAAAATATTTTCTTTGCTGTAAACCTTAAATTCGTCCCGGTAGATCTCCCTGAAAAGTTCATTGGTGAGCTGTTCCATTGACCCTTTAAAGGTTTGGATACGTTTTTTCAGATCAATGGCAGTATTTTTTGCACTGATAAAGGCCTGATCAATCACCTGACCTGTCAACAACGGCCCCTGATGTCCGGGACAGAGAATCTCGGGCTGAAATGATTCCAGACGATCAAGGCTTTGCAGGTAATCTTTGAAACCCGTAAAAAAAACAGGTGTAAATTCCCCGTCTACATAGCGGAAACCAAGGGCATCTGAAACAGCAAGAAGCTTTATTTCCGGTATAAAAACAGAAATACTTCCCGGAGAATGCCCTTGTGTTTCAATAAATTTGGCAGTGATTCCACCAAGATCCAGTTTATTTCCATCTGCCATGATTTTTATGCCTGTTGCGGAAGGAGGTTTTGCCACCGGAGGACGGTTTGACTTAAAGCCCCACTGATTCAGCATGTCTGTCATGTGAATATCTTCAGATATCATTGCCTGCACAGCCTTTGGATGTGTGAAAAATTCAACGGCACCCGGGCCTGCAATGGGGACTGCACGGGGATAGATGCTTCTTAAACCGTCAAGACCTGTGATATGATCTGAATGGGGATGGGTGACAACAATAAAATCCGGAGATATTCCAAGTTTTTCCATCTGCCCTGCAACGATATCCACCATGAATGAGACACCAGTTTCGATTAATATTGAAGCTTTTTTCCCCCGGATAAAGTACAGATTAAAATGAGGAATTCCCAAAACCCATGACTGACTGGTAAGCTGTACGGGATATGTATCTGACATTGTGTTTCTCCGATCCTTAACATTGGTTAACGAGCATTCTCGCATCAACACTGATGCATCCTTTATAGTCATTGAGAACGATCAATGGATTAATCTCAAGATTAAAAATTTCAGGTGAATCCATTAAAATATGTGAAAATGATACAATCAATTGTTTTAAAGATGCCAGATCACAGGGAAGATGCCCGCGAAATCCGGCAAGAAGCGGATAGCCCCTGATCTGTCTGATCATTTTTTCAGCTTCATTTTCCGATACCGGTGCCACACGTATGGCTGTATCTTTAAACACTTCTGCAAATATTCCACCAAGGCCGAAAAGAACAACAGGGCCGAATTCCGGATCACGTCTTGTTCCAAGGATCACCTCCATTCCACCGTCAACCATTTTCTGCACCATGAATTCTGCATTGTTTTCACGGAAAAGTGATGCAAAATTATCATACATTTCATTTGCAGTTTTTTCAAACCCGGTTCTGTCCCTGATATTGATTGTCACGCCTCCGGCATCGGTTTTGTGTACCAGTTGTGATGAAGCAATTTTAAGAGCTGAAGGATAACCAAGTTTGTCTGCTGCCTCAACGGCGTTTTCTTTGGTTTTTGCAAATTTGTAATCTGCAGACTTAAAACCATTTGATTCAAGCAGTTCAAATGTCTCTTTAATTCCGGCAACCATGATGGATTTTCCTGGATGCCGTACCGGTTTCATGGCCTTCAAGGGTGAAGGAGGGGCAGCTTTAAGCTGTGCCTGTCTGCGTGAAGCAGCAAGGGCTTGGATTGCACAGCAGGGTTCAAGAAAAAGGGGAAAGTCTGTGGATGTTTTTAAAGGAAACCACTCGTCCCTTTCCGTCATCAGACAGAAAGCCACAGGTTTTCTGTATTGAAAGGAAAGTTTTTTAATATTTTTGATAAGTTCCATGGTTGCTTCGGTTTCAGCTCCCCTGCCGTGGAGATGCTGCAGCACAACCCCATCAATCCCAGGCTCTGCAAGCACTGCCTCCACAACTTCCGCATAGAACCCGAGATCAAATATATCTCCCATATCAAGTGGATTTGTAAGCCTGATAACCCTGGCCCTGGCGTGTTCACCAATATGTTCGAGAAGTTCTTCCGGAAACCGTATTAAATTAAAATTGTTGTCACTTGCCGCATCTGCCGCCATAACGATCTGACCGCCGGAACGGCCTATGACGGCAAGGTTGCTGCCCTTCATTGGCGGAAGCTGAAAAATTTTAAAAAGGTCGGCCATTTCTCCGAAACTTTTCACCCGGTGCATGCCTGCCTGGGCAAAAGCTGCATCGCACACCGTGTCATTTCCTGCAAGGGCAGATGTGTGGAAACTTGCGATTTCGTTGCTTGCCTTACTGGTATTTGATTTTAGAACCACAATGGGTTTGTCAGTGGAAGCGGCAATCTGCATGAGCTTTCTGCCGTCAGATACACTTTCTATATAAAGCCCGATGATACCGGTTTCATCATCTTTAATAAGATAGTTCAGGTAATCATTTTCATTAAGATCAACCTTATTGCCAATGCTGATCAGCTTATTTACACCTATGTTCTCGCAGGAAAACAGTTTAAGCCCGCCAAAGACAATTCCCCCGCTCTGGGAAATCAGAGAAACCATACCTTTCTGCATTACGGCAGGGTCCATGGGCATAAAGGGAAGCACCAGCCCGTTGTCAAGATTTATGATACTTATGCAGTTGGGACCGATAAACCTGATTTCATATTTTTCAGCAATATTTAAAAGCTGCTGCTCGACTTCATATCCCTCATCAGCAAATTCACTGAAACCTCCCGATTCAATCACAACCCGTTTAATGCCTTTTTTACCGCAGGCCTCAAGATTTTCAGCAACATGGGAGGCGGGAATTAAAAATACGGCAAGATCAGGTGTTACCGGAATATCCCGGATTGAACGATACACTATGCGAGTGCCGATTCTTCCACGGTTCCGGCCAACAAGATAAACATCGCCCGTGAACATGAACCCATCGAGATTCTCTGCGATGGTTCGCCCCATGTTTCCTTTGGATTCAGATACTCCGACTATAACAAGGTCATGTGGATAAAATAAGGTCTTCATTGCAATGCAGCTCCATTCAAATATGTACAATTCATGTTCAAAAATTACTACAAACTCCGCTTCATGGCCGTTATGGTAAAATGCTGTTCAAAATGTCGACAACATAGCCCCCTGTGGGTTATAGATACAGCCCATCAGGACACAAAGGCGACCAGGTATTTTGCCCTGCCGGGCGTTAAGAAGCGCAGGCTGTTTGAGGACATACTTGACCGCAGTTCCTGCGCTTTAGACCGGCAGGGCAAAATACCCGCCGACTGTCCTCAGGCTGAATCTATCACCCACAGGGGGCGGCATCATGCCTTTTTCATTTTTCATTGCCGCCTCCGCCAAGTACAGCGTAAAGCCTTACCTCATTGGCGAGTTTTATCAGGCGCGCAGAATTAAGTCAAAAATTTTTTAAAAGGGATAAAACCTCTGACTCTGTAATTTTAAACCAACAAGAAATTGTTAAATCAATTTACTTCTGATTATTTCATGGTATACTCCTTGTACAGGTACTTCTGATGTATTTGGAATTGGACGAAGTTCCAGCTCAATCAAAGCTTTGTTTTGTAAATTACGTTTGCCCATGGACTTGAACATTCGGCCAGAGACAGGTAAGACAGATAGATCGCTGTTAAAACTTGGGGATTAAATGAAAAAAAGAAAGCTTCTTCAAAAATTATTATCAGGAACAAAAAATATTCGTTTTTCAGAAGCGATTGCATGTGCTGAGGCATTCGGCTTTCAGCTGGACCGGGTAAACGGAAGCCATCATATACTTACTCATCAGGATATACCTGAATTGCTGAACCTGCAAAATGTCCAGGGAAAGGCGAAACCATATCAAATCAAACAATTTCTGCAATTAATAGAAACCCACAATCTCCAAATGGAGGATAAATAATGAAAGATTATCACATCAATATTTTTTACAGCGAAGAAGATGAAGGATATATTGCGGATATTCCAGACTTAAAGGCATGCTCTGCATTTGCTGAAAAACCTGACCAAGCTTTGGAAGAAGTGTTGGCCGCCAAGACAAGCTGGTTAGAAGCAGCAAGAGCGAACGGCAAACCAATTCCTTCACCAAAATATCGACCTGTTATTTATCAAGTGGCGTAAAACGAACGTTAACATTTGTAAACCTGTAAAAAGTCATATTTTTACATTATAAGGTCGAATATTAACTTTTGTAAACTAAAATTATAAATAGCAGTTATGGCCTTTTCGACTTTTTACAAGACCATCTATATTTGTTACTTATCAGTTTCCGCCTCCGCCAAGTACAGCGTAAAGCCTTACCTCATTGGCGAGTTTTACCAGGCGCAGCGAAATAAGTCCCTGCTGGGCATCAAAAAGGGAACGCTGGGCATCAAGCACGCTCAGATAACTGTCAATGCCGTTTTTGTATCTATTTGTGGCAAGACGATAGGTGGCTGCAAGGGAATCCACAAGGGATTTCTGCGCTGATACCTGATCATCCACTGTGCCCTTGACGGCAAGGGCATCGGCCACTTCCCTGAAAGCTGCCTGAATCGCTTTTTCATATTGGGTTACCGCTATTTTCTTTTGGGCTTTACTAACCCTGTAAGCAGCCCAGGTGCGTGCATCAAAAACAGGAACGGCAATTTCCGGTGCAAAATTCCAGGTACCTGACCCTGCTTTAAACAGGCCGGACAACTCACTGCTTGCTGTTCCCGCACCCGTTGTCAAGGCAATGCGGGGGAAAAAACTTGCCCGGGCAGCTCCTATAAATGCGTAAGCACCTTTGAGCTTATGTTCTGCAGCAATAATATCAGGTCTTTGAAGAAGTACATCGGAACTCAGTCCCGCAGAAAAATTCCCGGGGATCTTAACATCGCTTAAATCATCCGGCAGCAATTTTTGTGGTAAATGAATACCGCAGAGAAGGTTTAATGCATTTTGATCCTGTGCCACCTTCTGTGTGTAGCGTGCTGTTTTTCCCTTTGCCGAATCCACCTGCGTCTGTGCCCGGCGCAGGTCCAGTTCATTGGCAAGCCCTGCCCTGTACTGGCTTTTAATCAGATCATAGGAATCCTGCTGGGTTTCAAGGGTTGATTCTGCAAGTTTAAGGTTTTCCCTGTCAGCAGCAAAAGTATAATATGCGACTGCTGTTTCAGACACAAGTGAAATACGTGCACTTTTCCTTGCCTGGTCAGTTGCAAGATAATTCTCAAGGGCCTGCTCTTTCAGGCTGCGAATCCTGCCGAAAAAATC
>WGCX01000152.1 GCA_015493575.1 Desulfobacteraceae bacterium
CAAAAAATTGATGCAGACACATGGGTTGCGGGCATCGTTTTTTTAGTGGTAATTATTTCCCCCTTTATATTTTTCATTGGGCAATAAATTCTTCATACCTTGTTTTTTTAAGTTTGTATCTTGATTTATAGATTATAACCAACTGTATTTACAGCAATTAATAATTTTTATTTTGTGATGGCACAATCATTGCTTTTAACAATATAAAAAGTTAAATATTTTAGTGTTTTTATATTTTAATAAAGGTGAGGTAATGATTTTTGACTTCATGAGCCCCAATTTTTTGTCTCAAAATAACATGGCTGCCATATCCGGGAAAAGTGGTATGGATGTGGTCAAAGTAAATGACAATTCCCAGGGCATCAATAAATTTTCTGAAAAATTAAGTAAGCTTCTTGATAATCGGAAGACAGGGGGAAACTCTGATATTGCAGCGACTTGTAATAAAACCTGCGGGAAGAAACCTGAATCTGATTTTGAAAAGCTGATGGACTCACTTGCGAAAAAGATCAAAAATGCAAAGGGTAATGATTTTATTAACTATTTAAAAGCATACCTTGTTCTATCGGGTAATAAATCAGAGGGGATCAACTTAAACGGGCAATCCCTGAAAGATTTTGAAAAACTTCTTTTAAAGGCTGGGTTTGATAAAAGTAAGATCGATGATCTTATCAAACAACTGCAGCTGAAGTCAAAGGATGGAAAGGTTAATCTTGCCGATCTATTTAAAGGCCTGTCAAAATTCAAAAACGTTGATTTTAAGTCTGGTAAAGAGGATAAAAACGTGCATCGTAAGTCTGGCAAAGAGGATAAAAAAGATGATCCCAGCCTGCTTGCCATATCTGCACTGCCTTTTCTTGAATCCATCATGTCATCACTTGGAATACCTAAAGACCTGTCCGTTAAAATCATTACAGATGCAAAAAAAGAAGGAAAGGGAATAACCCTTGATACTTTAATTGATGGTTTGCAGAAGCTGAGTAAAAAATCTTTTTTATCGGGTATGGATTTTAAAATCGATTCCAACAATAAAAATTTTACTGAAATACTGAAACAGATGGGTTTTCCAATAGTAAAGTCAGGTACAGCAGGGGATATGACAGGAAAGAAGCAATTTTCTCTTAAAGACTTTCTTGCCGGCTTGGAACAGATGAGAAAAACCCACGGAAAAAAAGGTCAACTTAATTCTGAATTGGATACAGAACATAACACTGAAAATAATACTGCAGGCAATGAAGATGATTTATTGGATACTTTTATGGCAGGGCTTGCAAAAGGAAAAAATGGCAGTAAAAAATTCATGGTGAACAAAGATAAAGCCAAAGAGAAAGCTCTATCTCTTTTAAAGTTACAAGGATTTTCAAAAGGAAAAGAAAGCGTTTTTTCATTGCAAATGGACCAGACACTTAATGCAAATCAATTTACATCCAATGGGACAGACAATGACCCCGAACTTGCAAAATTGCTTGATAAAGTAGCAGACCTTTTAAATGCAGATCCCATTGATCATCATTCCCCTGATGTTTCAAAAAAAAATCAGGGGATTATGTTGGATAAAACAGATCAAACATCTTTAATAAAGGTTCTTGATCCTGAGAATGCTTCAGGAGGAGCTTTCGGGGAATCAGGTCTGGCCGGTAAAAATTTTACATCATCAGGACCAAAACTTTCCGGAACAACGCTGCCGTCATATGTGACGAATCAGGTTGTTCGCAGCCTTGTACGTTCTGTGTACCGTGGGGACAATGAATTACGGCTTCAACTTAAACCCCCTGAACTCGGACGTATTGTTATGAAAATTGACAATCTTGGTGACAGTCTGAAAGTCAGTATTGTAACGGAAAATCATGCTGCAAAGGATATTATTGCATCCCATGAAAACAGTTTAAAAGCAGCACTTGCAGGCAGTGGTATTTCCATCGAGACATTTGACGTATCAATGGGCAGTAATTTCAGCCAGTCCATGGCTGATACGGGTAACAATTCAGGTGCCGGCACAGGATCAGGAAATAAACGCCGGTCTGAGCCCACCTTGGATATTTCAGACGATATTATGAATAATACAATTAATAATGATAATTTCTTTAATGATGGTGTCCTTCATTTTGTGGCATAGGACAAAAAAGGAGCATAACAATGACACTTGCATCAACGGGAAATACCAGTCTTAATACATTAACCAACTCCTACACACCAAGGGATACAAAAAAGAAAGACAAAGCCCTTGGCAGGGAAGATTTTTTAACCATGATGATGGCCCAGCTTCAAAATCAGGATCCATTGAATCCAATGGATGGGACAGATTATTCAGCTCAACTTGCCCAGTTCTCATCCCTTGAGCAGTTGATCAATTTAAATGATACCATGGGAACCCTGAAATCAAGCCTTGATAAGGGAAACCAATCCGATGTTACTTCCCTTTTGGGCAAAGAAGCCACAGGCAATGTTGATTCAATTGAACTGGCAAATGGTAAGGCTGCCGGAGGAGTCTATAACATGACAGCTCCGGGAGATGTAATGATCACAATATATGATTCTGACGGGAATGAAGTCCGTTCTTTATATCCAGGTCAGCAGGATCCCGGTAATTATAATATCCAGTGGGATGGCACTGATAACGGCGGGAACAAGGTGGATGACGGATCATATAAATTTACAGTCATGGCCAATACAGGTTATGGATTTGAGAAAGTGTCGACAACAGTCACAGGCAAGATTGACAGTATCGTATATAATAACGGCAAGGCCTATCTCAGTATCAAGGGAGCACTTGTTGATCCCAAGTCTCTTGTTCAGATCTCAAATCCATCTGACACAAAAAACACCAATGCTTCAATAACCGATTATCTTGGGAAACAAATAACGACTTCAAATCCACTTGCCTCTGTTGAAAACGGTTCGGTTTCAGGAAATGTATGCAGTTTCAATCTTGATGCAAAAAAAGACATAGTTGTTGAAATACATAATTCTCAGGGTGATGTTGTTAAAAGTATTAATATTCCTGCTGCCAACACATCCCAGGGTACAAATACCATTGACTGGGACGGGACGGATAATTCAGGCAATCCTGTTCCTGACGGATTATATTCGTATTCAGTGGGATCTGCGGCAGGAGCTGTTGAACAAAGTATATCGGGAGAAGTTTCAGGTATTAAAAATATTAATGGTAATCAGTATCTTGTATTAAATAACAGCGGGATACTTACAGGTCTGTCAAGTATAGTAGGGGTTAACTAATGCATATCATACTGAATTATGCAACTTTTGGATTGATTTTAAAATAGAACACAAGGGGGGACGATCATGTCATTATCAAGCTCACTTTTTACGGGAACCAGTGGTCTGATCAACATGGGTAATGCCATGCAGGTTGTTGGTAATAATATTTCAAATGTCAACACCATAGGATTTAAGAAAGGAAGCTCAAGTTTTGCAGATACTTTAAGTGAATCTGTGGCAACTCAGTCAGGTACGGGGCAGCTCGGCAGAGGTATGTCCATAGGAAGTGTAAGTAAAAATTTTGATCAGGGATCTTTTGAATCCACGGGAAACACCACCGATCTTTCAATAGGCGGAGATGGTTTTTTTGTAATGAGACAAAGCGGCACTGAAAATCTTTTTTATACAAGGGCCGGGAATTTTCATTTTGATAAAACTGGTCAGCTTATCAATCCTGCAGGATATATTACCCAGGGCTGGGCACTTGATGGTGATACAGGGCAGGATACAGGTTCCATAAAGGATATTGTTCTGTCTGCCTTTACATCCCCTCCCAAACAAACAGATAAAATAACTGCAATCACTAATCTTAATGCTGATGCTGACAGTAAGGCGGTTGTGTTGTCCAATCTCTGGGACAGCAGCAATGATCCGAGTATAGATCCAAAGAATTATGAATATCAGACCGTTGTCAAGGCCTATGATGCCCTTGGCAGTACACATGATATTACCATAGATTATGATAAAAAATCCGGTACTGAATGGGAGTATGTTGTAAGTTGTAATCCGGATGAAGATAACAGAAATCTCGTGCAGGAGACAAACAGCAAGGGGCTCCTTGCAAGGGGTACAATAAAATTCAGCCAGAGCAGCGGTGATATCCTTGATTTTACCATGGATAAATTTACAGGCAGGATAGGTAATATTTCCACTAATGGTGTAAATACTGAGAAAACAACACATTTTACCATAGACAATTATGATGCCATGCCACTTGACGGATATGGTTTTAAACTTGGATTTGACGGAAATAACTGGAACTTTCAGGATACTAATGGTGATGGCAGCGTAACCCCTGCAGACCTTCCGGATAATTATCAAAATGCATCCATTGTATATTCAGATTCCCAGAATATTTATATTGCAATGAATGCAGCTGATACGGAACCTGATCTTAAAATTAAACTTGATCAGCCTGCCGTTGCGACGGATTCATTGAGTTTTGATGTTAACAATAAAAATAACCTTCATGTGCAGGGCATTGAAGGAACATCGTATTTCGGGGATACTGCAAATGATAATACAACTCTCGAGATTAATGATCCAAGTGTAATGACAACCGATTCAAAGGGGATCAGTATGGTGTGGAACCCTTCCACTAATAATGCTAAAGGACAATGGCAGTGGAGTAATCCCAGTGTGGCAAAGAACAATCAAACTCTTGTTGGTTCCATGAGTTATACCGATGCAAGCGGCGGAGGTGTAAATCCGGATGCAAGTAATGATGGTAACTGGGATGTTGCCAACAAATACAGTGGATCAGATGAAATTATAGTAAACGATGCTTCAACCATGACAATGAAATCCAATATTCAGTTAAAGTATGATAAGACCGGCAGCACCGGATGGAATTGGGATTTGCCTGTAAAAAAAGCTGATTTTCCAACTGCAGCGACTGCTTCATGGTCTGCTCCCTTTGATAATCCTTCTTTAAGTGATATTGATAACAGTGCCGCAACCAGCAATGCCTTTGCTGCAAAAGGTGCTTATCAATTAAGTTATGCCTCTGCAACTAAAACCTGGAGTTCAACAGGCGCAACAACTGCAACAATTGTCTCGGGCGATGAAACAGGGGTTACCTTTAAACTTGCCAATGGAACAACTGCAAGATATGCATTTGGATCAAATTTAACATCAGATGGAACCATTGACTTCACCATCACGCCAAGTGCTCCTGCTGAGTATCCCAACGCTTTATTAACAACCGGTGGGGCCGGTGCTACAACCCTTGATGATATATTGATAGATGCTAACGGTGATGGGGCAGCAACTCCTGATTTAAAATTTGATATGAACAGTGGTGATGGTACTACCGGAGTTTTTGAAGATAATGATATTTTTTCCTTTACCATTGATCCCGATACACCACCTGCAGAATATTCCAGTGCAACCTTAAAAGGCGACCAGAACAGTGCGATAATAGACCTAGATGGTTCAGGAAATGAGAACGATAAAAATGATGTTGTGTTTTCATTTGCAAATCCTCTTAAATACGGTTCTTCCACTGATCCGTATAAGGACAGAAGTACAATATCATTTGATATAGACGGATCAACTGCCTGGGAGAGTATTCCAAAAGATAATATAAGCAGGACAGGGTATTACAGCTTTACTGCTGATTTTCTTGGAGGAGAAAACGGTTCAACTGAGCAGAATATCAAATTTGATATAGGCAGTAAATATGACGGTGTTAATTTTGTGAACGATTCCATGTCAACAAGCCAGTATTCCAAATCTTCAACAACGATCTTCCAGGATGGAGACGGCTATGCCGCAGGCGACCTTCAGGGAGTTGATGTGGCATCGGACGGAGTTATGACAGGCACTTATTCCAATGGACAGCTGATACCTCTTTTCCGCGTGGGGCTTGCAAAGTTTTTAAATAATCAGGGACTTTTTGCAGATGGTGGAAATCTTTTCCGTGAAACACGGGAAAGTGGGAGGGCAATAACCAATAAGCCCGGTGAAAACGGGCTTGGAACACTCTCGCCCAACTCCCTTGAAATGTCAAACGTGGACCTTTCACAGGAATTTGTAAAAATGATAACCACACAGAGAGGTTTCCAGGCAAATTCAAAGACCATAACAACAATAGATGATATGATGAGTACAGTTATCCAGATGAAAAGATAAATAAATAAATATTGTATTGTCATGGCTTTTTACTTTTCTATTCGCCATATTCATGACAGGAGGAAATCCATTGGAATGACGTATTCAATTCTTTTTTTATTGTGTCAATAATAGTTTCTGTCCCTGATAATCAGTCTTTTAATACTTGTTGTCTTGTTCTTTTGGCACAAGAGTTAAAAAAAAATCATTTTGGTTCTGGCTTGTCTTTGCGTGTTGCACCACAATAATCCCTTTTGTGACAAGGTTCCAGACCTTTTTTTGTGATTTCTTTTTTCATTCATGGGAATATTATATTTTTTTAAAATTTGAATCGCTATTGGTATAATGTTTGCTTTTTTGTATCTTATCCATGTATATATAGACAGCTACGGGCTGATTTTCATTTACTACGAATTTGCCCACAACAAAAAATGGGTAGTGGACGCGAAGTCAACTTTTATAATTAAAGAGACTTAGCCGGAGTTGCGTATAAACGGCCATGAGGCAGATCTTAACAGCGTTACAGAGCCTCAAAGAATCAAAGATTCTGACGAAAATAAAAAGAGCATCAGTTACGCTGTCAAAAATGAGCTCTTTCTTATAAAAAAAAACGGTATGGCCAAAGTATGGAAAAAGGTTTATAGACTGTGATAAAAAGCAAAATAATTTTTTCGGAGGGCTGTCTGTGGCAGTAAAAACTGAAATCAATATAGAGGACACTGTGGGCAAAAAGCCCGGTAAAGATCACCTTCCTGAAAAAAAATCCCTGTTAAAGCGGCTTTTTACTTTAAAAATGATTATAATTTATTGTGTAGTTCTTTTACTTGTGGCCGGAGGTCTTTTTGCGGGCTGGTTTTTCTTTTTAAAAGGGAATGACAAAGCTGCAATTGAAAAAGTAAAACAGGCAGGACAAAAGAATCAGGCCGGGAAACAACATGCAGAAAAGAAGAAGAAACCCCGGTTTAAGGATATTGTTGAACTTGCACCTTTTGTTAAGGTAAAATTACAGCCAAGTGGTAAATTTTCTTCCATTACCATGTATATTGCATTGAAACTTGCAAATAGTAATATGAGAAAGTCTATTGTAACTGAGAGAAAAAGGATAAGAGGTATCATTATTCGGGAAACCGGTAAAATGACGTGGTTTGTTCTAAGGAATCCTAACGGTAAACTCATGCTGAAATACAGACTTATTGCGAGTATAAATTCTTTGTTGGGAAAATCGTCAGGGGCAAGGATAAAAAATCTTTATTTTACACATTTTATTATGCAGTGATGAATAAATTATGAGTGAGATACTATCCCAGGATGAGGTTGACAGCCTGCTTGCAGGGCTTGACTCAGGTGATGTTGAAACTGAAACGGAAGTTGTCGAACAGCAGGATACCGAAGGAGTAAGTACCTATGATTTTACAAGCCAGGACAAGGTTGTCAGGGCAAGGATGCCTACCTTTGATGTTATTAATGAGAGACTTTCAAGGGAGATAAGGGCGAGCATGTCAACTTTGCTGAGAACAAATGTTGACGTCAGTGTTAATCCCCTTGAT
Source organism: Desulfobacteraceae bacterium (assembly GCA_015493575.1). Classification (GTDB taxonomy): domain Bacteria; phylum Desulfobacterota; class Desulfobacteria; order Desulfobacterales; family Desulfobacteraceae; genus WGCX01. Next base: position 7,659 of record WGCX01000152.1, read on the forward strand.
ACTTTGAAATTTTCAGAGTTTGTGCGAAGTCTTCCGGTGCCAACAAGCCTTCATGTATTTCGTATGGAACCGTTAAGAGGCCACGGCCTTGTTATTCTTGACAGCCAGCTGGTGTACAATCTCATAGACAGCTTTTTCGGGGGTGCGGGCCTTGGTGCTGCAAGGGTTGAGGGTAGGGAATTCACCGCCATAGAAGAGGTTATGATCAAAAAAGTTGTTGTTGCATGCCTGAAAAATATAGAAACTGCATGGCTTCCCATTGAAGCTGTGAAAACTTCACTTATAAGATCAGAAATGAATCCTCAGTTTGCCGCCATAGTGCTTCCCACAGATCTTGTTATTGTAACAAGGTTTGAGATAGAATTAGAGCAGGCTGCAGGAACTCTTGTGGTCTGTCTGCCATATTCAATGATAGAACCATTACGGGCAAAGCTTGCCTCGGGATTTCAGGCTGAGACCGAGGAAATTGACATGACATGGCGCAAAAGACTTGAAGAGATCATCCTGTCGTCGGTGATTGAATTAAAGGTGGATCTCGGACGTACAGAAATATCCGGAGAACGGCTTGTTTATATGCAGAAGGGAGATGTGATCCAACTTGACTGCGATGCAAAGGATATGCTGACCGGATATATCGGCAGGCTTCCCAAACTTAAAGGATATGCCGGAATCAGACGCGGAATGCAGGCCTTCAGGGTTGAAGAAAAAATTGTCATCGATTGATAAATAAGCACCTTTCCTTATTTATAAATTTACATTTTTATATTTACAAGGTGGTAACCTAAGTTCGCAGAGGAGCGTATGCCCGTAAATATGCAGCGAGCGGTTTTTCGTTTGTATTCCAAGGCGTGTATGCCCGCAACCCGTTTACCCCTCCCCAATTTCTTGTTTTTGTACTGGAATTTAGTTTTTTACCCCTGATTTTTGTGTTTTTTCTGGCAAAAAGGATTAGAAAAAAAACTTTTGGGTCCTGGCTTGTCCAGGTTGGGAGTAAGGCACTAAATATTATTGAGAATCGAGATAACCTCTCTGCATTTCTCCTCAGAGCGCTGTTGAATGGCTTCTGCCTCCCGGATAATTTTTGTTTTATACGCTTTATCTTCAATGTCCTTTAAATTGATCATAACATTCTGAAATGCCCCCCAGATGCCTGTTTCCAACGCTTTTGCTCCAACCTGGACATCGGATTTGGATGCAGGATTGCTGTATTTTGCAGAGTCGCACATCAGATCCCATGCTGCATTGCCAAGCCGCATGGTTGAAAGAGGAATTTTAATTGCAGTGGTCAGGCCTGCCTGCATTGCAGCAAAGCGGTCTGACTTTTCTTTTTCTGTTTTCCGGGGCATTCTGATAGCCTGCATATATTCATTATAGGCAGAAGTGTCAGCATCAATTAAAGGAATTAATTTCTGGCAAATGTCATGGAGAGCCGGAATGATTTTCCGCATATATTTTTCTCTGTCTTCAAATTTTCTGACTCCATAGGTGAGTTTTGCCGCCATTGCACCAAGACCTGTGCCCATTGCAGCCATTGCAGCCGATGCAGAACCGCCGCCAGGTGTTGAAGTACGCGAAGCGATCTCTTCAATAAATTCTCTGACACTCAATGAGGCAAGTGGTTCATCTGGTGGTTCTGCAACAATGTATTCTATGATTCTTTTTTCCGGATTAAAGGGGGCAACGGAGTTTAATCCCATACGTTCAATGGCAAGGCGGATTTTGCTTCTCTCTTCATATATAAAAAGATTTTCATTTTCAATATAATAATCTGCTGCCATGAGCATCGCCTCAAGGGGTACGATTCCTACAATTTCAGAGCCTGCAACTGCCACATTCAGGGCGGCAGCTTCCTTTTTTACCTCTTCAAAAAGAACATGAACGGGTGTTACGTGGTAATCGTTGAGGTTCACCGTTACCTGTGCCATATTGTATTCATCCACAAACCACCCCATGCCCTTGACCTGCTTAAGTCTGCCCGGATTTTTATGACCTCTGCCAGCTTCCCTTAAATTCAGTGCAATGCGGTGTGCCTGGTTTGCCGTGCCAAGGATATTTACATTATAGGCAATGAGGAACATTCTGGCACCCACAGCTGTTGCACCCCATTTAGGGACGAACTCACAAGGCCCGAAATCAGATTTCCATTTTGGATCTTTAAGTTTTTCTTTAAGCTTTTCATACTCTCCCCTTCGGATATCGGGAAGTTTTCTGCGGTAATCGCTGCGTGCCGATTCTTCATAAAGGAAAAAAGGTACATTGAGTTCCTCCGCAGCCCTTTTTGCAAATTCTTTTGCAATTTTAGAACATTCCTCCATGGTGACACCTGCAATGGGAATAAAAGGGCATACATCCATTGCACCGAATCTCGGGTGCTCCCCTGTGTGTTTTCTCATATCGATTTTTGCTTTTGCAATTCTTGCACCTGCAAGGGCACCTTCAATGATGGATTCAGGACCACCCACAAAGGTGTAAACGGTTCTGTTCGTTGATTTTCCAGGATCAACATCTAAAAGGGTGCATCCTTCGGTCCCTGATATGGCATGGGAAATCGCATCTATTACATCTTTATTACGTCCCTCTGAAAAATTGGGTACGCATTCAATAATCTTTTTCATTTTATATCCTTAATTTATATCCTTGTTTTACGGTTTTAATTTTTTTTAAAAGATTTTTTCCCCGAGTTTATATACATCCGTTATTGGATTGACACCGGAATGATAGGCAAAAATAGCAGGTGATGTTCCATTTACAATTAAAAAATCAGCCTGTTTGCCAGGTTCAAGGCTTCCGGCCTTTGATGCCAGATTAACGGCATAGGCTGAATTTAAAGTTGCCCCTGTCAGGGCTTCCGCCGGTGTCATCTCCATGTTTAATATGGCAAGTCCCATGATAAAAGGCATGGATTCAGTGTAACTTGAACCGGGATTGCAGTCCGTTGCAAGGGCTACGGCAAGGTTTTTTTCAATCATGTGCCTTGCACGGGCGTAGGGTTTTCTGAGGCTGAAGGCGGTTCCGGGCAGAAGAACAGCAGTGACGCCGGCTTTTGCTATTTTTTCAATGTTTTCATTATTTGCATTTAGAAGGTGATCGGCTGAGATAGCACCAAGATCGGCTGCAAGACCTGCACCACCTGTATCATGAACTTCATCGGCGTGGATTTTTAATCCAAAACCAAGTTTTTTTGCAGTTTCAAGGAGTTTTCTGCTCTGCTGTATTGTAAAAACTCCCTTTTCACAGAAAACATCACAAAAATCCGCAATTTTCTGTCTTTTTACTTCAGGCAGGATTTTTCCGGTTAAAAGATCAACAAAAGAGTCGGGGTCATTTTTATACAAAGGTGGAACAGCGTGGGCTCCAAGGAATGTTGCCTTTATGTCAAGGGCAGTTGTGCGGGAAATTTTTTGTATGACTTTCAGCATTTTAAGTTCATTTTCCATATCAAGCCCATATCCGCTTTTGATTTCCAGGCTGGTTGTGCCGGATTTTAATGCTGACATCACATGCTCTTTCGTATTTTTATATAATGAGCCCTGGTCTGCATTTTTTATGGATAAAACCGATGAAAGTATGCCACCGCCTTTTTCAAGGATTTCAAGATAAGGGGTGCCGTTCATTCTCATCTCAAACTCTTCTTCCCTTGTTTCTGCAAAGCACATATGGGTGTGGGGATCAACAAATCCGGGGATCAGACATTTTCCTCTGCAGTCAGTTTCAGTATGGATGTCATCTGAGTGCAGACCTTTGGAACTAATTTTTGCCATGACATCCCAGGATATGGCATGACGTATGATTTGATCCACCCTGTCACTTCCGTCAAGTACAAGGCCGAATCCTCCGTTAATTGCATTGCCAATACCGGTTCCGCCCCCGTTGTGAAGGGATACAAGGGACATACCTCTTGCAGCATTGCCGGCAAAACAGTGGGTTGCCATATCAGCGCACACATTACTTCCGTCAAGTATATTTGCAGTTTCCCTGAAAGGTGAATCCGTGCCTCCCGGATCATGGTGGTCTCTTCCGATCATTATGGGACCTGTTTCACCTTTTCTCACCATGTCGTTAAATTTTAGGGCAATGGCCATTCTGCCTTCTGCATCCTGGTATAGAATTCTTGCCTCGCTGCCAACAACAAGTTTGTTTGCCTCGGCATTTTTTATCCACATATAATTATCCCTGTCTTCAACGCGGCGGTCAGGGTCAATGCATGACATGGCAGCATGATCGGTTTTCTTCAGGTCTTCATGTTTTCCACTGAGACATACCCAGCGGAACGGGCCATACCCTAAATCAAAAATAGGTCCCATTATATTTTCAAAATAGGAGGGAAAAATAAAGCCGTCCTTTGCATTGACACCGTTTTTTGCGATTTCAATTACAGGGGATGACCCGACTGCATGACAAGGGTCTGATTCTCAGTTATGTTTTCAAGATATTTTTTGATCAGGCAGTACTGCATCCAGTTCTGGCAGACGCTGCCCGTTTCGCCGTAGGTGACAAGTTCATAGGGATAAAGGGCAACATCAAAATCAAGATTGTTATCGATCATCAGTTGAAAGGCTTTTCCTGCCTGGCATCTGCCCTTATATTGATCAATGGGCTTTGCCTTCATTGCTCCTTCGGGCCTGAACCTGTATCCATATATACGTCCCCTTGTCTTTAATTCTTCAAGAAATTCAGGGATCAGAATAGCGTGGTGCTGTTCGGGAATATATCGCAAAGCGTTTTCCAGGGCAATTCGTGTCTGGCTTTCATTTAAGATAAAGCCCCTGTCAGGAGCACGGCGGATTCCCTTTTTAAAGGATTTGATTTCAGGAAGTTCATCATCCATCTTAATTTCCATGGCATTTTATGTTTTAATGTTATCTGTCATAATTATAATCTCCTTAAAATCGAGGTGGAACCTCAACATCTTTAGTATCTTGAAAATATTTTTTACATACTTCCAAATCCCAAAAATTTCAAAATAACCTCCAAAACTGACCACTGACCACTGATAACTGATAACGGAGGCTTTGCCGCTAAGGTTTAAACTTTCCTCCAAGGCGGTAAACAGATCCCGGGTAAATCATTTTGCTGTGGGTTGCCACTCTGCCGATCTCATCCCATGTTGTACGGTGCAGAACAAGGCAGGGTTCAGCAGAAGATATTTTAAGCAGTTTAATTACCCTGGCTTCCGGCAGGACTGCTTCCACAATATGTTCTACATCCCTTAAAGGTGTAACATTCATAAGGTAATTTGAAGGAGTTATGGTTGTAAAGTCCTGTTTAAGATAATCAGGGGCTGACAAGGGGTTAACATAACGATCCTCCAGCATTACAGGAGTTTTTCTGTTTTTGTGCACAACAATGGAATGATAAACAGATTCTCCAGGCATAATATGCATGGCAGAGGCCGTTTCAGGATTGGCCTTTTCATTTTGAAGAAGATGGACAACAGATGAATGAACACCGCCGCTTTTTTTAATCTCCTCATCGATACTTGTTATTTCAAACAGAGCTGTCATGGGTTTTGGCCGGGCTACATATGTTCCCACACCCTGGATTCTTAAAAGATGACCTGCATCTGAAAGTTCACGAAGCGCCCTGTTCACAGTCATTCTGGAGATGGATAACTCTTTTGCAAGCTGATTTTCAGATGGGATACGGGTATCGGCAGCCCATTTTCCCGATTTAATATTATCAATTATATGGTCTTTTACCTGTTCGTACAATGCTTTGGGAGCTTTCAGTATCATTTATAAAATTATATTCCTTTTAAAGGGCTTGCTGCTTTTTCAACAGCCTTAATTATTTCTCCGCTTCTCAGTATCTTTACCATGGCTTCAATATCAAGATAAAGATCTCTGTCTTTATCAAAATAGGGTATGTGATTTCGGATTACCCCATAGGCGGCCCTTGTGCCAACACCTGCCTTCATAGGTTTATTTTCTGTTACAAGATCATAGGCCTGGGCCGCACATAAAAGTTCAATGGCCACAACATTTTCCACATTTTCAAGAATGGAACGGGTCTGGCGGACTGCAATGGTACCCATACTGACATGGTCCTCCTTGTTTGCCGATGTGGGAATGGAATCAACACAGGCGGGATGGCTAAGGACTTTATTTTCAGATACAAGGGCAGCTGCAACGTACTGGCCGATCATATAGCCTGAATTAAGCCCTCCGTTTTTAACGAGAAATGCCGGAAGATCACTGAGCTGGGGATTCACAAGACGTTCGATGCGCCGTTCAGATACGCTGCCAAGTTCTGCAATACCCATGGAAAGGTAATCGGCAGCCATGGCAATGGGCTGACCGTGAAAATTTCCTCCAAGGCGGACCTCTTCAGTATCGGAAAAAATCAAGGGATTAGTGGTTGTTGAATTGATTTCAATATCAATAACACGCATGGCATGGGCAACGGCATCCTTGCTTGCCCCGTGGATCTGTGGAGAACAGCGCAGAGTGTAGGCATCCTGAACCCTTGCGCATCCTTTGTGGGACTCAACAATTTCGCTTTCCCGGATCAGTCTCAAAATATTGTCTGCAGTGTCAATCTGGCCCGGATGGGGACGGACCTGGTGAATTCTCGGATCAAATTCACTGTTGCTCCCCATCAGCACTTCAAGACTCATGGCGCATGCGATATCAGCAGTCTTTGAAAGCCGGACTGCATCGTTTACAACAAGCAGGCCAATGGCAGTCATCACCTGGGTTCCGTTGATCAGGGCCAGACCTTCTCCTGCTTCAAGCTGAAGGGGCTCAAGACCTATCTGTTTCAGTGCTTTGCTGCCCGGCATGCGTTTTCCTTTATAAAAAGCTTCTCCCCTGCCGATGAGCACAAGACCGAGGTGGGCAGTTGGAGCAAGATCTCCGCTTGCACCAACTGAACCTTTTTCAGGGATAACAGGGGTAACATGTTCATTGAGAAGGGTGAGCATGTGGAGAATGGTTTTAATGCGGCATCCGGAATATCCAAGAAAAAGATCATGAATCCTCAATGCCATAACTGCCCTGACCACATCATGGGGCAGGGGATCACCAACACCTGCTGCATGGCTCATGAGGATGTTTTTCTGAAGCTGTTTTGTGTCCTGTTCAGGTATTGTGACATTGCACAGAGCACCAAATCCCGTGGTAATGCCATAAATAACTTTTTTTTCCGCAATCCATCTGTGGATTAAGGAACTTGTTTTCTCAACACGCTTTCCACCCTCAGAAGAAAAACCTGCCGGAACATTATAGCGGGCAACAGCTATTAAATCATCCCTGGTTATTTGTTTTTTATCAAGGAAAATTTCTGCCATAATATCTCCTCCTGCAAAGAATATTGTTGTGGATTTTGCATTCACTGCTGTCCACATTATTACATATAATTTACATGTCTTAACTTGTCTTTACAAGTATATCGTTATTTTTACCATGTCAAGTTAATTTTTTAGGTTATTTTTTATCAACGGCAGTGTGAGCCATTGCAGGGTTTACAATGAAAAACAGCAAACGTGGCGTTTTGTGGATGTCAATGTATAATTCAGTGGCAAGCCGTGAATACGACTGCAAATTTTATACATGATTAAGGACGGATAAGGATCTACCCCTGCAGCGCAATGAATATTGATTGCACTGCAGGGGCAGAATTTTTGATTATTAGAGGCGGATGGACTTAAATCCGCATTGGCATAATGGCAGGTAATTAGATTCTGTTTATCTGTTTTATTATTTCAATCATACCAAGTCCAACAGGGCATGCATCTGAGCATCTGCCGCATCCTACACATCCTGATACACCGTAATTTTCAGGATCATCTTTAATTTTGTGCAGATATCTTCTTGCAAGTCTGCTGCCAAGACTGCCCCTTGGGTTATGACCGCTTGTTTCCCTTGAGAAACCCTCATACATGCATGTATCCCAGGTTCTAAACCGCATAAAGCCGCCATTTGAGGGTGAATCAAAAATATTAGAACATGTACAGGTGGGGCACACAAATGAGCATCCGCCGCAGGCTATACATGCAGTTGCAAGATCATCCCAGAATTCAGGCTCAGGTTCATTGCCTTTGAGCCATTCAACAGCTTTGGCAAAACCCGGAGCCTGCATTTCAGCTTTCATGGAATTGTCTTTTATTTTTGATAATGTTTCTCCGTCTTTTGAGTCAGAACCTGTAAAATAGTCAGATTCAAGGACCTTGTCACCTTCGCGGCTTTGCGATTCAACAATGTAAAATGAACCTGCATCAAAGAACTGAAGATCAAAACCTTTTTCAAGAAAAGGAGCCTTCCCTGTATCGGTGCAGAAACAGGTTTCACTCACAGGGCAGTTGCATGCCAGGGTCATGACAAGAATATTGTTTCTTTTTGCAAAATAAAAGGGGTCTTTCATTTCATTTCTTGCCATAAAGGCATCAACAAACTCCATTGATCTGAAATCACATGCCCTTACTCCGAAAACCGCTGTTTTACCGGTATCCAGTATTTTTTCAACACCATCTTTTGAGAAATTATTTATTTCCTCTTTCTGGGGGAAAAGCATTGATTTAAATGATATCGATGTTTTGCAGGCTTCATCGGTGATTTTACCTTTGCCAAGGGGTGCAAGGATAATATCTTTTTCATCAACACTCTGGGGACAGTAAACGGTCCTTTTATTATTCATCTCCTCGAGAAAAGGAGCCAGATTCTCCTTTTTAAGTCTTTTCATCAGCTCCTCCTTATGCTTACAGCACAGTTTTTATATTCAGGAATACCTGCCACCGGGTCAACTGCACACAGGGTCAGTTCATTAATATTTTTTTCCTTGAAATGGAAAGTGGAAAAAACAACTCCCTTTGGAACATCCGAAGTGACATTGACGGAAAGTTTAAGCGATCCTCTTCTCGATTCAACAATAATTTTATCTCCGGTTCTTACCCTTAACGATTTTGCATCTTCCGGATTTATATCAAGAAAGGGACTGGGTGCTTCCCTGTCAAGGATAGCAGTTCTTCTTGTCATTGTTCCGGTATGGAAATGGGGACGAATCCTGCCCGTTGTCAGTGTAAAAGGATACTCGGCATCGGGAAGTTCGGCCGGCGGGATATATTCAATAACATGAAAAAGTCCTCTGCCCCTTGTAAATTTATCCTTATGGAGAAATTTTGTTCCGGGATGCTCCTTTGAAGGACAGGGCCATGGAATCCCCCAGCCCTGTTCAAGTCTTTCATATGTTATACCTGCATAGGATGGAGTGGTTATATTTATTTCATCCATGATCTCAGACGGATCATTATAATCCATTGGAAATCCTGCACGTTTTGAAATTTCACATATTATCTTCCAGTCGGGTAGTGTTCCTTTAAGGGGCGGCAGGGCCTGGTGTGAGAGCTGAACCCGCCTTTCAGTATTGGTATATGTTCCGTCCCTTTCTGCAAAACAGGCCGCAGGCAGGATCACATGGGCAAATTCAGATGTGGGGGTTGGAAATATATCCTGCACAATAAGGAGTTCAAGTTTTTTTAATGCCCTGTGCATGTGTTTTGCATCAGGATCACTTATAAATGGATTTTCACCCATGATATACAGGGCTTTAATATTTCCTTTCTCAATTTCATGGCCCATCTCTATAACGGTAAGGCCTTTTTTCTCGGGCAGTTTGTCAACGCCCCAGAGTTTTTCAAATTTATTTCTGACAAAAAGATCGGCAGCGGGCTGATACCCTGAATACACATTTGGCAGTCCGCCCATATCGCATGCCCCCTGGACATTGTTCTGGCCCCTTAAGGGATTAACCCCGGATGAAGGGGTGCCGATATTTCCTGTGAGCATGGCAAGGTTTGCACAGGATTTAACATTATCCGTGCCTGCGATATGCTGGGTTATTCCCATTGCATATACAATCATTGACCTTTTGGTTGAAGCGTATAATTCCGCTGCCTTGACAAGCAGTTCAGGTTCAACACCTGTAATACCTGAAACATAGTCAGGCGTGTACTTTTCCACAACTTCAGCCATTTTTTCAAAATTTTCAGTACGTTCTTCTATAAATGTCTTATCCTCAAGATTTTTGTTGAGAATAATATTCATGAAACCGTTTATAAGAGCTACGTCACTTCCTATTTTATGCCTTATGTGGATGGAAGACAGTGGTGCAAGGTCAATACAGCGGGGATCACAGAGGATAAGCTTTGCCCCCCTCTGTCTTACCGCATTGATAATCCTTGACGAGATAAGCGGATGGTTGGAGGTTGTGTTGGAACCTATCACCATAAAAACCGATGCATCTTCAAATTCATCAATGGAGTTGGTCATTGCTCCACTGCCGAAGGAAGCAGCCAGACCGGCTACTGTTGAAGAATGTCACAGTCGTGCGCAGTGGTCAACATTGTTTGTGTTAAATGCAGCCCTTGCCATTTTTGCAAAAATATAATTCTCCTCGTTACTGACCTTTGCAGAGGCAAAAAATCCTATTGCATCGCCTCCATATTTGTTTTTTATTGACAAAAGACCGTTTGCGGCCATATCAAGTGCTTCTTCCCAGAGAGCAGGCCTTATAATTCCATGATCTCTGACCATTGGTGTGTCAAGCCTGTCAGGGTGATTTATTATTTCGGAACTGTTCCATCCTTTAACACACAGAGCGCCTCTGCTTACAGGATGATTATTACTGGGGATAATACCTGTCGCCCGTCCGTTTTTTGTAACAAGATAAAAACTGCAGCCGCAGCCGCAATATGGACATACAACCAGTTTTTCTGCCATCAGACTGCCTCCTTGATATCTAAAATGTCCGAATACCTGAACACCGGTCCGTCTGTACAGCAGTAATATTTGCCGATTGTACAGTGACCACATTTACCGACCCCGCACTTCATCATCCTTTCAAGGGAAACAAAAATCTGGTCCATGGGAATTTTTTTCTTCTTTAATTCCTGGATCACAAACCTGTACATGATGGGTGGACCGCAAAGGGCACAGAAGGTAGTTTCAGGATTAACCTCAATCCTTTCAAAAAGACCGGTGACAACACCGACATACTGTTTCCATATGCCTTCGTCATCTGAATCAACACTGAAAAAATATTTTATATCGGTTCTGTTCATCATTCCGAGCAGTTCATACTTGAAAAGAATATCATTGGGATTTCTTGACCCATACATCAATACAAGATCTTTAAAACTTGCCCTGTCGTCAAGAATTGAAAGTAAAAGTGAGCGCAGAGGGGCAAGCCCCAGTCCGCCGGCAATGAGCATGACATCTTTTCCCTTGAGTTCGTCAAGTGGAAAACCGTTGCCAAAGGGCCCCCTTATGGCAACCTGATCCCCGGGATGCAGTTTGAATAATGCGCTTGTAACCACACCTGCTTTTCTTACACAAATTTCAATGGTGCCCGGTCTTGACGGGGGAGATGAAATGGAAATAGGAGCCTCCCCCACTCCAATTACAGTAAGCTCAATAAATTGACCGCATAGATGTGAAAATTGTTCTGCTGCTTCTTCATTGATCAATTTCAATTGAAAAAGCCTGTGACCGCTTATCTGGGGCAGTATGCGCTCAATTCTCGCAAGCTGCGGCTGAAAGACAAGATCGGTTTTATTTTTTTGTTGCACTTCAGGTTCCATTCCCTCCCCCCCATAAAATTAAAAATTATTCAAAAATAAAAGGCCGTTATTTTATCAGAGCAGCTACTTTTTCGAGGAAGACTTCCGGTATAATGGGCTTTTCCATATACTCATCAGCTTCAAGATATTCGCCGTCTGTCTCAGGGTCAAACTTAAGACCGGTGACTTCAGTTACAGCTGTTAAGATAATAACGGGAATATGCTTAAAACGGTCATCATGTTTGATATCAGCGCACATATTAAAGCCGTCATCAAAATTTTCCATCATAACATCAAGGATAATAAGATCCGGCATATCCTCAGCGAGATATTTTTTTCCGTCTTTAACATTGTCTGCAAGTTTGACCATGTAGCCTGAATTATCAAGGATCATTTTTAATCCGGCAATAAAATCAGGGTCATCATCAACAATGAGAATCTTTTTGTTCTGGGCCATATAACCTCCTTATGTAAAAATCACGATATGAGATTTTCGTAAATCGCTTTTTTGTCAGTTTTTAAAAATCTCAATTTAACCCATGGTTACAATACACTTAAGATACACTTAAGATACACTTCATGTAATTGCTATATCAGGAAAGAGAAATAAACTTCAAGAAAAAAATAAATCAAATTTTTTCCATAAATTTTATTCTATTCAGCCAGCTTACGGATTTTAAAAGATTTTCCCGGTTAAAGACTTCAAGACTGATTGTGCCTTTAAATTTTTTTAAAATTTTTATTGTATTTTCCATTAATTCATCGCCTGTTCTGTCAAGGCTTACATGATCTTTCGGTGGATGCGTGGAAAAATCAACACCATGAAGGTGAATAAGGGGAATCCTTGTTTTATACCTGTTGAAAATGGATTCAATATCAAATTTATATTTGATTAAATGTCCTGCATCAATACATACAGATAACCCGTATTCTTCAATGATATTGTCAAGGTATTCAAATGGATAATCAAGGGTTTCAATTGACACATCCATGGGATTTACGTCAGATGAAACAAAAAGTTCCAGGCTTTTTCTAACCCTGTTCTGCCATTTTTTTATTCCGTCACTGCCTTTTTCAGCATACAGGGGCGTAAAATCCAGATGAAGTGTATGTGTTGCAGGCTTTAAAGGCTTGCACAGTTCCATCACCTTTTTTATAGTATCAACAGCTTTGATTCTGTTTTCAGGTAAAACATCGGTGAAAGAGATATCCGTTGGAAGGTGGATATTATATGTTATATCAAGGTGTTGACCAAGATATGCAAGCTCTTTGATTTCATCTTTTGATGGAAGCACCTCTTCTGGAACACTTTCAAATACAAGCAGTTCAATCTCATCAAAATCTTTTCCAAGTTTTTTTACATTGGGAATAATATTATCAGGGTATATAAAAGATGTTGTTCCAAGTTTAAAAGGCCATTTTTTTTTCATATGTTAGATTCAGTTCCTGTGTCGGCAAAAATATATGAGATTATTTTTTTTATATGAAACTCGCTTCGATCCGGCCACCGGGAACAGGTATTACCCTTCACTCATTCTCGCAAATCATCCATGATTTGCTCCGAGGGAAATGGCAGTTCCTGTCACGTCCTGTGACCCACTGCCATTTAATCCGTTCAGGGTAATAC
>WGCX01000153.1 GCA_015493575.1 Desulfobacteraceae bacterium
AACATATTCACCAAACCCAAGGGCATGTGCATGTTTGGTAATTGCTGCCGTAAGCGTTGTCTTTCCGTGATCTATGTGGCCTATGGTCCCAATGTTCACATGCGGTTTAGTCCGCTCAAATTTCTCTTTTGCCATCTTCGTCAATTCCTCCTGCCTGCATAATGGAGCCCATGACCGGATTCGAACCGGTGAACCTCTTCCTTACCAAGGAAGCGCTCTACCGCCTGAGCTACATGGGCAATATCAGTCCACAGATCAAGTCTTAAACAAAATTTGTTAAATCTGAATTTTTAAAAAAGTGGTGGAGCGGGAGACGAGGCTCGAACTCGCGACATTCAGCTTGGAAGGCTGAAGCTCTACCAACTGAGCTACTCCCGCTCTAAAAAGGATGGTGGAAACCCACCTTCAATTTTGAAGCATACATTCAATGCAGTATGCGACCTCTTTTTTGAAAATTGAGATCTCCTACACGAACTTTTTTGGTGGTGGGGGGAGGATTTGAACCTCCGAAGGCTTGGCCGTCAGATTTACAGTCTGATCCCTTTGACCACTCGGGAACCCCACCATTTGGAGCCGATACCCCGAATCGAACGGAGGACATTCTCATTACAAGTGAGACGCTCTACCAGCTGAGCTATATCGGCATCTTCCCATCGTAAAAAAGTAAAATTTTTCATAAACTTTCCACGACAAAGACCGGGGGATAATAGCAGAGAGGTTCCACATTATCAACCTCTGTTATAAACCAATAAGCACAATAGACAGACATTAAAAGTGCATATAGTGTGTAAAGGTGTATTTTTTACCGTATTGCTTTATTTTACTGTTCTTTATTTGTTTTGAGCAGGATATTAATCAATCAGCCCTTATCCTGAAGCCTAAATTCATTAATTTTACTTATATTTCCTTGACACAATTCCCTTTAGCCTATATAAAAAAACAAATTTTGTCATTAATTTTATCTTTACCCATGGCAAAATAGTTCGCCTGATAATTGAAGTGTAGAATCAATAATCATACTGAAGACGTAAAGCAGAGCAGCAGACTTTAATTTTTTACCGAAGGTATTTAATCATATGCGTAAAATATACTATGCCATATTAATCGTTTTATCTTTGCTGTTTACAGGTTGTGTACAGTCCGTTAATACTCAATCCGCTTGTAACTTTCCGGGCGAATCTGTCTCTGCCGTTAATTCAGTCACTAAACATTCATTGCCCACTAACAGCAATAAAAATACAAATACCGGGATTGAGAACTCCCGGCCATCAGGTAACAATGGCGGCAGCAACTCCAGTAATAATAAATTATGTAAAAAATCATTAAAATCATCATCAGACAGCCCGGCTTTATCTTCTTTAAATCAGGAGCCTGTTACCGAGGATAAGCAGCAGGGAATATCGACCCAGAATAAGATCGACCATGCTCTTGAGCTATGTCAGTCAGCACAGGACCTGTGGGAAAAAGGTGAGCTTGAAAATGCCCTGTCAAAACTTGACTCTGCATACTCGACAATACTGAGTCTTGACATAAATAACCATCCTGAATTCAACCAGCAGAAAGAAGATATGAGGTATATGATTTCCAAAAGGATACTGGAAATCTACGCTTCCCGAAATATAGTTGTTAATGGAAAATACAATGAAATTCCATTAACAACCAACAAATATGTAAAGCAGCAGATAGCCCAGTTAACAGGCCCTGACAGATCTTTTTTTATCCAGTCCTTAAGGCGTTCAGGCAGATATCGGCCATATATTGTTTCTGAATTGAAAAAAGCGGGACTTCCCGTTGAATTATCATGGCTTCCCTTAATTGAAAGCGGTTTTAAAATTCGAGCGCTTTCAAAATCAAGAGCCCTCGGGCTATGGCAGTTTATACCATCTACAGGATACAAATTCGGGCTTAACAGAAATTATTATATAGATGAACGACTTGATCCTGTAAAATCCACTAAAGCTGCAATCGAATATTTTAAGGAACTCCATAAAATATTTGGTGACTGGTCAACGGTGCTTGCCGCATATAACTGCGGCGAGGGAAGAGTATTGAGGATAATCAGGCAGCAGAATATAAACTATCTTGATAATTTCTGGGATCTTTTCCAAAAACTTCCAATGGAAACTGCCATGTATGTACCCCGTTTCCTTGCCGTACTTCACATAATGAAAGATCCCGCTAAATACAATATAGATATAAATGATGAACTAAAACCTGTTAAATACAAAATTTTTACCATAAAAAAACAGTTAAGACTGAAAGATATTGCAAAGGAAATAGGCTGTAATTATAAACTTTTAAAGGACCTCAACCCGGAACTGCGATATGCTCTTCTGCCTCCTGATGAGTACAAACTCAGAATTCCTCAATCAAAAGCCGATACCTTTCTTGCTAAATTAGATGAAATAAAGCTTTCCTATCATCCCCCGGCAAGATATGTTTATCACCGTGTTAGAAAAGGTGAAAGCCTTTCCTGCATTGCCAGAAAATTCCATACAACTATCAGAAGCATAGCTCTTCTAAATGGTATTTCCCGGCAAAACCTTATCAGCAGAGGCAAGGTCCTTAAAATTGCTTCCACATCATATCACGGATCGATTTCATCGACTTCGGGATCAAAGAGAATAACCCAAAAAAAATCTTTTAAATATGTTGTAAAAAGAGGCGATAATCTATGGCTTATCGCAAAGAGATATTCCTCGACTACAAAGCGGATCATGGCTGTAAACAATCTTGCGGGTTCTTCTCTGCACATAAACCAGATTTTAATAATTCCTTCTCGAAAATCATATACACAGGGCATCAATGCAACCACTTATTCTGTAAAATCCGGAGATACCCCCTTTACAATTGCAAAAAAATATAATATGAGATTAAACCGTCTTCTCAGTTTAAATCACCTGACTAAGAGAAGTACAATTTATCCTGGTCAGAGACTTCTCGTCGAATAAAATATGCCCCCGTAGCTCAGTGGATAGAGCATTGGATTCCTAATCCATGTGCGCAAGTTCGATTCTTGCCGGGGGTACCACAATTTTAAAAATCATGCATAAAAAAAATATCATACCGGAACTGCTTGCACCTGCAGGTAATTTTGAAAAACTTGAGATTGCCCTGCACTACGGTGCAGATGCAGTTTATCTTGCAGGACAGGATTTCAGTTTAAGAAATCTATCGGACAATTTTACCATACCTGAGCTTTACAGGGCAGTTGAATTTACCCATTCAAGAGGAGCAAAAGCATATATAGCCTGTAATATTTACTCACGGAATAAAGAACAGGCTGGAATTCAAAGTTTTTTCAATTCAATCGGATCAATAAATCCCGATGCAGTTATTATTGCCGACCCGGGAATTGTTCTTACTGCAAAAAAAACAATCCCGCATATTGATATTCATCTCAGCACTCAGGCAAACACGACAAATTACAACACTGCGCAATTCTGGTATGAAGCTGGTGTAAAGCGTGTAAATCTTGCCAGAGAATTATCCCTTAAAGAGATTCACGAAATAAGTTCCCGGTCTGCAATTGAAACCGAGGCTTTTGTCCATGGAGCCATGTGCATTTCCTACTCAGGGCGATGCCTGCTGAGCAGTTTCTTTACCGGTCGTGACAGTAACAGGGGAATGTGCACCCACCCGTGCAGATGGAAATATTCCATTGTTGAAGAACAGCGTCCCGGAGAATTTCATCCGGTTATGGAGGATCAGAGGGGGACATATATCTTCAGTTCAAAAGATCTCTGCATGATCAGACACATCCCTGAATTGATTAAAACCGGCATCAGCTCTTTAAAAATAGAAGGAAGAATGAAGGGAATAGGGTATCTTGCCTCCGTTGTAAAAACCTATAGAGAGGCAATAGATGCATATATAAGTAATCCGGAAAGTTTTTTTGTTCAACCCCAATGGGAAGAGGAGCTTGACCTCATGTATCACAGGGATTATTGTACGGGTTTTTACCTTGGTGATCATAAACAGACTATACCTGATTATAAAAATAAACGCATTGGAATGATTCACAGTTTTATAGGCAAAGTCATTGAATGCAGACCGGACAATTCAATTGTTGTTGACATTAAAAACAAAATATCCACTGGAGATACCATTGAAATTCTAAGGCCCCATGGAGCATCGCTAAAAGATGTTATATCAGAAATTTTTGATAAAAATGCCAACCCAGTACCCCATGCACAGCCCAATACCCACTCAATTCTTAAGATCAAAATAAAATGTAACCCCAATGATATTATCAGAAAAGCTTATTAGTTCCCTGCTCGTAAATTTTTGTCATAAAAAACAGGAAATTTATAGATTACGTGGAACACCCCATATAAAATATAATCTAAATATTTAATGCCATCCGGCACTTCATAGATCTTTTTAAAATTTTATAATTTTTACCTTCCCATTTAAAAAATATAAAAAAGTCTTGACTTTTAAACATGAATTGTTAAGCCTTGAATGATTCATCAAGAATTAATTATCAATTACTGAAGTTGAGTTACCGGTCTGACACTAAAAAAGCGCAGAAGCCAGGATACATCAAGTATATTCCGTATTTTTACAACGCTGCCGGGAAGAATGAACCAGCTTATAGTGCCTTACCCCTGAATTTCTGCAATAAAAAACAAGAAATTGAGG
>WGCX01000154.1 GCA_015493575.1 Desulfobacteraceae bacterium
TATTTATGCAGACAATCGACAGTGCAGTAAGTGTGAGGCCCGGAGAGGAAATTGATCCTGCAGCTGTAAAAGCTTTTTTACAGGAACATCTAAATGACATTACAGGGGATATTGAAATAACCCAGTTTCCGGGGGGGTATTCAAATTTGACATACCTGCTCACCCTGGGAAACAGGCAAATGGTGCTGCGCCGTCCTCCAATCGGTGCAAAGGTAAAGACCGGACATGATATGGGAAGGGAATACAGAGTACTTAAAGCATTGTACCCGGTGTTTCCATATTGTCCGAAGCCTCTGGCATATACCGATGATATATCCGTAATTGGTTATCCTTTTTTTATCATGGAGAAACTGTCCGGTATCATTCTCCGGAAAGATCTGCCCCAGGGGCTGTCCTTTTCTCCAGGTCAGATGAAAAACCTCTGCAGTAAATTTACAGATCTTCTCGTTAATATCCATGGGATTGATGTGAAAAAAACAGGTCTTGATTTTATTGGAAAACCCGCAGGATATGTGCGGCGCCAGGTTGAGGGATGGACAAAGAGGTATCGCAGGGCAAAAACCCAGGATGCACCGGATTTTGAACCGGTAATGGACTGGCTCGCAGATAAAATGCCTGCAGATACAAAATATCCCGCAATTGTGCACAATGATTACAAGCTTGACAATGTTGTTCTTGACCCTGAAATGCCTGAAAAAATAATTGGAGTGCTTGACTGGGAAATGGCAACCTTTGGCGATCCTTTATTGGATCTTGGCAACTGCCTTGCCTATTGGGTAGAGAAAAATGATCCCGATGAAATGCAGGTGATCAGGACCATGCCCACTAATCTTGAAGGGACCATGACCCGGCAGGAGATCGTGGATTTCTACGGGGAAAAAACAGGCAGAAATACGGAACAATTTGATTTTTATTATTGCTTCGGCCTTTTTCGACTTGCCGTGATTGCCCAGCAGATCTATTATCGTTATTTTAACGGAATCACCGATAATAAGAGATTTGCCACGCTGATTTACGTTGTAAGAAGTCTTGAAAAGACAGCTGTTAAAGTCATTGAAGCATCTAAATTATAAATTTGTGGAGATGGAATATACATTTCCATATAACGGCCATGAAGCCGGGCTGGACTGCGTTACAGCGCCTCAGAAAATCAGAGATTTTGACGAACATCAGACTTACAGAAGCCATAGGAGTTTCAAGCGTTAATCCACCCAAGGGAAATTGAAATTGTGCTTGAATCACATCCTGATATCAATGCCGTGGCAGTTATCGGAGTTTTTGATGAGGCACTTGGTGAAAGGGTGAAAGCCTTTATTGAACCATTGGAAAACGGCAGGTTGACGGGCGAAATGGTTAAAGAATATCTAAAAGACAAGGTGGCAAAGTACAAGGTCCCTGAGTTTATTGAAATCGTTGAAACGCTTCCGAGAAATCCCACTGGTAAAATTCTTAAATATGAGTTGAGAAAAAAAGATTAATGATAAAAGATAGAAATAGAGGGAAACTGAAATGAAAGATTTTGATCTTAGTGGAAGAACAGCAGTTATAACAGGTGCCAGCAGGGGAATAGGCCTTGCAATTGCACAAAAACTTGCCCGGTACGGGGCAAAGTGCATATTGGTGAGCCGCAGAGCTGCGACCCTTGAAGCTGCTGCAGCAAAAATTGTGGAAAAAGGCGGACAGGCAGATGTAATGGTCTGTAACACAGGTTATCCTGATCAGATAAAAGCGATGTATGATCATATTTTAAAGTCATACGATTCCATTGATATTCTGGTGAACAATGCAGCGGCCAACCCGTATTTCGGGGAGATGATCGGGGCTGATCAGTCCATATGGGACAAAACGCTTGATGTGAATCTTAAGGGTCCTTTTTTCATGATAAAATATGCTGTTCCCCTGATGAAAAACAAAGGGGCAATAGTGAATGTTTCTTCAGTGAATGCTGTAAAACCAGCACTTTACCAGGGGGTTTATTCTGCCACAAAGGCTGCTCTTTTAAGTATGACAAAGACCCTTGCCATGGAACTTGCACCAAAGGGAATCAGGGTAAATGCTCTGCTGCCGGGTTTAACTGACACAAAATTTGCAAGTGCAATCATCTCTTCCGATGAAATATGCAGTAAGGCTTTAACCCAGATCCCAATGGCAAGATATGCAGAACCGGAAGAAATGGCAGGAGCCGTGCTGTACCTTGTTTCGGATGCTGCCTCGTTCACAACGGGTACAGCTCTTGTGTGTGACGGCGGTATGGTGTTATAAGGTGCTGTAACGCTTTTTAATGGGTATGAAGTTCTATGTGTTTTTTTAATAGAATGCAAATTGACAGCATTTTACTTTTTGTGCGAAAAACTTTCAGCTTCCATGCTAATAATTTGGATTATCATGATTCAATTCAAAAATGTAGATTTGTCCTTTAATGGTAAAAAAATAATTAACAATCTTTCCTTTGAAATAAAACAGGGAGAAAAGGTTGTGTTTTCAGGAAAATCCGGTTCCGGAAAAAGTTCTGTATTTAATCTGCTTTTAGGATTTACAGACCCTGACAGCGGTAAAATTATATTTAAAGAAAAACATGTTGATGAAAAAAGCGTATGGGATGTCCGTAAAGATGTTGCCTATATTGATCAGGATGTAAGCCTTGGTGACGGAAAAGTTGCAGAATTGTTCAACTTTGTTTCAGGTCTTAAGGCAAATGCTTTATTGGATTTCAATGAAAGGAAATTCGATGAGCTCTTAACTTATTTCGAACTTGAAAAAGATATTCCTGATAAGGATACAGGGGATCTGTCCGGCGGTGAAAGACAGCGCTTATCCATTGTTATTGCAATTCTTCTTAAAAGGGATATTTTCTTCCTTGATGAGGTTACCTCCTCCCTTGACGGGCATCTTAAGCAGAAAGTTGTGGATTATTTTGTGGCGGAAAAAGAGTGGACATGCCTTGTAAATTCCCATGATTCCATATGGCTTGACAGTCCCGGTGTAAAGATATTTGACCTTGAGGAGGGTAAATGGAGACCATAGATCTTTCTGTATTTTCACTGGGTTTGACATTTCTTTTGCTTGCCGTACCCGTTATTCTGAGTCTGGTTTACGGTCTTGGTTTAATTAAATCTCTTTTTTACTCTGCTGCGAGGATGACAATTCAGCTTGTTCTGATCGGGATTTTTTTAAAATATCTTTTTTTGTGGAATAACGCATTAATCAATCTTTCCTGGTTAATTGTCATGATTTGTGTGGCTGTTTTTTCTGCCGTAAAAAGTTCTGCCGTCAAAATAAGTAAAATTGTAATCCCATGTTTTTTCTCATTTTCCATTGCCACCTTTGCTGTTATTATGTATCTGAACATTGTGGTTATTCCAATTGATAATATTTTTGATGCAAGATATCTCATTGTCCTTGGCGGCATGCTGCTTGGTAATTCTCTCAGGGGTAATATAGTGGGGATCAGTACATTTTATAAAAATATCAGGAATGATACAAAAAAGTATTTGTATGTGTTATCCCTTGGTGCTTCCCGGTATGAGGCACTTCTGCCATATATAAGGGAGAGCATTAACCTTGCCTTAAAACCGACTCTTGCTGCCATGGCAACCATGGGCATTGTTGCCCTGCCCGGCATGATGACAGGAGTTATTCTTGGGGGTGCAGACCCCGAAGTTGCGATTAAATATCAGATTATGATCATGGTCGCAATTGTAACAAGTACAATAATCAGCGTGGTACTTACCATATTGATGACTCTGCCTGCATGTTTTAGCAGGTATGGTGTATTACGCCAGGATGTGTTTATCAATAAAAATGGTTATCAAAATAAAAGAAGGAAAGCAAAGTAGTGAATATATTCGGGAATTATTACAAAATTAATTTTATTTTCTTTTTTTTTGAAATTTTGCTCAATTATTATGGATTTATGGCAGAGAATGTATTAACTTATTGTGGAATTAACGGGAGAAACTTCTGTTGAATATTGCTTTCAGCAGACAGTCCTGCCGGATATTAACATTATAATTTCAGCTTTCGGACTTAAACCCTGTGGATGAGGTCCGGTCTTTTTGATGGCTGATATCATGGTATATTTAAGGAGAAAATAATGGAAAAAGTAGTTGTAATAGGATGCGGATCATACATGGATGCCGGATATGGGTGTCCCGGGGAATGGAGATGCCTTAAAGCTGCAGCTCTTGGAGAGGGTAAATTTGAAGAAGAGTCCCAGGTTATTGGATTTGTTAAATGTGAGTGCCCCGGACGCACAATGGTTCCAAATACAGGTATGACCATGAAAGTTTCCCAGCTTAAACCCGATAAAATTTATCTGTCATCCTGCATGGTTGGTGCAAAACCGGAGTGTCCCTACTCAACACCTGAAGAAAAAGCTGAAATGCTGAAAAATACTTTTGGGATAGATGTTGTCCTTGGAACACATGATTATCATTAAAAAATATTTATAAAACTCGATTATCAAGTTTTTATCGAACATTAAAGATTTAAGAGGGTCAGGCTTTCCTTATTGTCATTATCTCAACTTTTGAGGTTAACATATATTTACTGTTTGATAACAACGAATAAGAAAAGCCTGACCCCCGTTTTGGAAAAATTTCA
>WGCX01000155.1 GCA_015493575.1 Desulfobacteraceae bacterium
CCTTTAATGCGCCTTGTACATGGGGTAGGAATTCTGCGCTATTTCTGTTCAACTTATTTCATCTCCGATCCTTAGTTTACCATGAAAAGTTGTCCATGAATTTTCGTGATTACACTCAAATTTTTTCTCATGGACATCCTTCTTCGGTGTTCAATTAAACCTGCTTTTACCACCTGTTTTGTAACTTAGCAACTGGTTCAAATTTTGGGGTTCATTATAGTTAATTTCTACAGTACCGGAGACAGTTCTGCGGGATTTTCCTTGAGATATTCCAGCCTGTTTAAGCCGTTTACATAGGCAAGGGCGCTTGCTGTAATGATGTCGGGGTCAGAGCCTTTGCCAAGGGCTGTAATACCATCTTCAAACAATCTTACAGTAACTTCACCCTGGGCATCTGTTCCTTCGGTCAGGGCGTTAACGGAAAATCTCAGCAATTTTGATTTTGTACAGGTAAGTTTTGCAATAATATTAAACACTGCATCAATTGGTCCGTTTCCTTCAACTGCTCCCTTTACAAGCCTGTCGTTGATTTTAAGATGTACACTTGCATATGGAAAAACCGCAGTTCCGCAGGAAACATTGAGATACTCAAGGCGGAACACCTCGGCACTTCGCAGAATTTCTTCATTTATAAGGGCTTCAATATCCTCATCAAGAATATTCTTTTTCCTGTCAGCAAGGTGTTTGAATTTTTCAAAAACAATATTCATCTCTTCATCGGAAAGATTATAACCCATGCCGGATATGTGCGAATAAAGGGCGTGCCGGCCTGAATGCTTTCCAAGAACGAGATTGTTTTTACTTAGCCCTATGGTTTCAGGTTTCATGATCTCATATGTCATGGGATTCTTCAAAACCCCGTCCTGGTGTATACCTGCCTCATGGGCAAAGGCATTGGCGCCCACAATGGCACGGTTAGGCTGGACAACGATGCCGGTGATCATACTGACAAGGCGGCTGGTGGGATATATCCTTGTGGTATCTATTGCCGTTGTTTCGTGGAAAAAATTAGGTCTTGTTCCAAGGGACATCACAACCTCCTCAAGGGAGGTATTGCCGGCTCTTTCCCCGATTCCGTTTATTGTAACTTCTGCCTGTCCGGCTCCTGCTTTTATTGCGGCAAGTGTGTTTGCAGTGGCAAGCCCAAGGTCGTTATGGCAGTGAACACTTAAAACAGCTTTATTGATATTTGGAGTGTTTGTTATCACATATTCAACAAGGTTTGAGAACTCATCCGGAACAGCATATCCGACTGTATCGGGCAGGTTGACCGTTGATGCTCCTGCATCAATGACCGCCTCGAAAATTCTGCATAAAAAATCAGGCTGGCTTCTTGAACCGTCTTCTGCGGAAAATTCAACATCATCGGTGAGGGATGCAGCATATTTAACAGCCTCAACAGCCTTATCAATAACCTGTTCCTGGGACATTTTGAGTTTGTATTCCATGTGAATGTCAGATGTTGCTATAAAAGTGTGGAGTCTCGGATGCACAGCATTTTTTATTGCTTCCCATGCCTTTGTAATGTCATTGTGATCGGCTCTGCAGAGGGCGGCAATCCGGGCAGATTCAAGTGCGCCTGCGATCATTTCAACGGCTTTAAAATCGCCCTGGGAAGCCGCTGGAAATCCTGCTTCAATAACGTCAATCCCGAGTTTTTCAAGCTGTGTTGCAATACGCAGTTTTTCAGCGATATTCATGCTTGCACCCGGTGACTGTTCTCCATCTCTCAGTGTTGTATCAAATATTATAATTCTTCTGTGGTTTTCCATAATTTTTCTCCGTGAATTTTCAGAGTTGGCTACGCGTCTTTAGCCCATTTTTTGTCATAATCTTTTATTCTTTGGGACAGTCGGGTTAGATCAGGTCAGGCCTCATGACCATTATTCTCAATGGATAATTTGTACTGAAAACTGTCGGCAAGTGCATGCCAGCTTGCCTCTATAATATCCTCCGAAACTCCCATGGTGGTGAAAATACTATTTTCATCCCTTGATTCTATGATAACACGTACCTTTGAAGCTGTGCCGTCACGTCCATCCATAACACGAACCTTAAAATCAACAAGGTGCATATTGCTTATTTCAGGGTAAATTTTAGTTAGAGCCTTTCTCAGCGCATTATCAAGGGCACTTACAGGGCCATCACCTTCCGCCGCAGTGATCACTGTTTTGCTGCCCACCCTGATTTTTATCAATGCATGGGAATAGCATGGTCTTTCCTTGTCTTTTTCTATTGTTACCCTGAATGATTCAAGGCTGAAAAGAGACTGGAACTGATTGGTCAGTTTCTGCATTAAAATTTTCAGGGAAGCTTCAGCAGCCTCAAACTGGAACCCATCCTCTTCAAGTTCTTTAATGCTTGATGCAATATTTTTTCCGTTCATGCCCCCGGCCGTGAAATCGATTCCCATTTCCCTTGCCTTGTATTCAATATTACTCTTCCCGGACTGTTCCGATACCAGCACCCTTCTTCTGTTTCCCACAAGTTCAGGTGAAATATGTTCATATGCCCTGGAATCCTGCATGATGGCACTGACGTGGATACCACCTTTATGTGCAAAAGCGCTTTTACCCACAAAAGGCCTGTTATTTAAAGGAATCATATTGGCAGTTTCACTTATAAACCTTGAAAGTGCCCTGAGTTTTTTGAGGTTCTCCATGGAAATGCAGTTGACTTTCATTTTCAGGGCAAGGACAGGTATTATGGATGTAAGATCAGCATTACCGCATCTTTCACCATACCCGTTAATTGTACCATGTACCATTTCAGCCCCTGCTGTCAGTGCTGAAACGGAATTTGCAACGGCCATATTACAGTCGTTGTGTGCGTGTATCCCAAGTTTTATCTCTGAGTTGTGTTTTTTGCAGAGACTTTCATACACCTCTTCTGTAATTTTTTTTATGTCATGGGGCAGGCTCCCTCCGTTTGTGTCGCAGAGCACAAGGGTATCCGCCCCTCCGTTCAATGCTGCATCCAGGGTCATTAAAGCGTAACCGGGATTGTCAACATATCCGTCATAAAAATGCTCTGCATCATAGATCACCTCTCTTCCCTGTTCACAGAGGAAAGATGTGCTCTGTTCAATCATTGCAAGATTTTCATCAAGGGTGTTCTTCATTATTTTTTCAACATGAAGAGGCCATGATTTCCCAAAAATTGTGATAACAGGGGTTTTTGCTTTCAGCAGGGCAATAAGATTTGCATCCTGTTCACTCTTTGTATTGGGACGTCTTGTTGATCCGAATGCAGCAAGTTTTGCATTTTTTAGTTCAATTTTCTTTGCAAGATCAAAAAAACGAAGAGCACTTGGATTTGATCCGGGCCATCCTCCCTCAATATAGTGAATACCGATATCATCAAGCCTTTTAACAATTTTTATTTTGTCTTCCGGTGTAAAGCAGATGTTCTCTCCCTGCATTCCGTCCCGTAGAGTTGTGTCGTATAAAATTGCATTTTTCATTGCAGTGCCCTTCTTTTAATGTTGTTTTTCAATATTGATTTTTTTAATGTGCAGGTCGAAGACTTCTCACCGCACTTCCCGCCTGCCACATTTCAGAATCATGTATTTCTTTAAGTTCCGCGGTAAGTTTTTCCTGGTAATCAGGCGCACTGTTGGCCTTTAAAGTTATTTCTGTTTCCTTTCCCGATACAACCGACTGGTAAAGTTCCTTAAAAACAGGCAGGGTTGCGGCCTTGAATTTTCGTTTCCAGTCAAGAGCTCCGCGCTGAGCCGTTGTGCTGCAGTTTGCGTACATCCAGTCCATTCCGTTTTCATCAACAAGGCGTATGAGGCTCTGGGTGAGTTCTTCCACAGTTTCATTAAAAGCCTCACTCGGGGAATGGCCGTTTTCTCTTAAAGTGTCGTACTGGGCTTCCATTATTCCTGCAAGGGCACCCATTAAAACTCCGCGTTCTCCGGTGAGATCGCTGTGTACTTCTTTTTCAAAGGTGGTTGGAAAAAGATAGCCTGAACCGATTGCTATACCAAGGGCGATGGCCCTGTCCTTTGCTTTTCCCGTAAAATCCTGAAAAACTGCGTAACTTGAGTTTATACCGGCGCCTGCAAGAAAATTTCTCCTAACGCTTGTGCCGGAGCCCTTTGGTGCTGCAAGTATTACATCCACATTTTCAGGGGGTATTACACCGGTCTGTTCCTTGAAAACAATTGAAAAACCATGGGAAAAATACAGGGCATCTCCCTCATTTAAACAGGGTTTTATCTTCTCCCACATAAGTGACTGACCAGCGTCTGAAAGAAGATATTCAATAATGGTTGCCTTTTTGGCAGCTTCCTCAACCGGAAAAAGAGTTTTTCCCGGAATCCAGCCGTCCTTTACAGCCTTGTCCCAGGATTTACTGTTTTCCCGCTGGCCGATGATCACATTTATGCCGTTATCTTTCATGTTCAGGGATTGTCCCGGGCCCTGAACCCCATATCCAAGTACGGCAACAAGTTCATCCTTTAAAACATCCTTTGCTTTTTCAATGGTGAATTCATCCCTTGTTACAACATCTTCAATTACTCCGCCGAAATTTATTTCTGCCATGATTTTGTTTTCTCCTTAAATTATTTTTTGGAAGTTCCCTTAATGGGCAGGCATTATTGATGTCCACCGGTTTTGATAATTCAGTTTTTTAATTTGTAAATATTCGTCCAGTACTACATAAGGTCGAATATTGACTTTAATTTTCAATATTGTTCCGTTGTCTTAATCTGTTATGATTATTATTCTTATGTTTCCTTGTTTTTGCTCCCCTTGAAAGGGCAAGAGCGCCTGTCCTTGCCGTTTCCATGATTCCCATGGGCTGCAAAAGGTTCATGAACGCCTCAATTTTTCCCTGATCTCCTGACATCTCAAGAATATAGTGATCCGATCCCACATCAACCACCCTGCACCGGAATATATCCACAATTCTAAGTATTTCAGCCCTGTGTTCAGGCTTTGCATGAACCTTGATCAGGCAGAATTCCCTCTGGACATGTTTTTTTCCGGTGAGATTATTAACTGTTATAACATTGATCAATTTATTAAGCTGTTTTTCTATCTGTTCAATTATTGCATTGTCACCCCTTGTCATCATGGTTATTCTCGATACATCGGGATCTGCTGTCTGGGCAACATTAAGACTGTCAATGTTGTATCCTCTGCCGCTGAACAAACCTGCTATTCTTGACAGGACCCCTGGCTCATTATCCACAAGTATGGAAAGTAAATGCTTTTCGTTATTCATTTGAAACCTCATTTTAAGTAGATATTCGACCAGCACTCCATTTTTGTCCATTTTGTCCTTAAAAATAGCATCAGTATGCTTTTACAGTCCCAAACAGACGAATATGAAAATATAAAGCACTGGCCGGAATTTACATTATACGGTCGAATATTTACCAGTTTAAGAAACGGCCATGAGGCCGTTCTGGATTCTTTCATACAGCCTCTAAGAATCATAGATTCTGACAAATACAGGGTCTAAGACACGAAGCCAACTCCGATTCTTAAAGGAACTTAGCAGGAGTTTCATATACAAAAAATATCATACAAGAAGCATCTCAGTTATGGAACCACCTGCCGGAACCATTGGATAAACAGATTCTTCCCTTTCAACGACAAAATCCATTATAATTGTTTCATTGGACGAAAGACCCTTTGATAAGACATCTTCAACTTCGGAGGGTTTTACAGCCCTGAGACC
>WGCX01000156.1 GCA_015493575.1 Desulfobacteraceae bacterium
ATTAAAGATTTAAGAGGGTCAGGCTTTCCTTATTGTCATTATCTCAACTTTTGAGGTTAACATATATTTATAGTTTGATAACAACGAATAAGAAAAGCCTGACCCCCGTTTTGAAAAAATTTCAATTAAAAAACTTGATAATCGAGTTATAGCCAACGGATTCATCTGTAACAGAGCTATGAGCCCTTGTCAACGAGAGGAATGAGTGCGGGGAACGATAGTCTATCCATCCGTGGGTGCTTTTTCTCCCCCCTTTTTTTTCGTCTTGTCGGAACTTCTTGAATGGCACCATATTGTAAATTGTAAAATGCTGGCAAAAAATGGAACTTAGCTGTCTTTCTTTGTAAGTAAAAGCAAGATCCCCAATTGTATCTTTAATTTGTGTTGATACTCTGGCAAATTCTGACAATGTTTCAATTAGAAATTTTCCTGTTTTTTATTTTCCCCTCATTTAATTGTATTTTCTTAAAATATTCCTGCACTCTCCCGCAATTTCTTATTGTTTTCCATGTCATTAGTGCCTTACTCCTCAATTCCTGTACAAAAAACAAGAAATTGAGGAGAGGCAAATGGGTTGCGGGCATCGCCCGCCTTGGTATAATACTCGTTAATTTTTTATATGATTATGCCTGATATCATACTCGACGCCTTTCATCTCCTTGCTAAGCTCTGTCATGTAAGTATCTGGTGCTCCTATTTCCTTAACTAATTTCCTGCGCTCGTCAGTGGTCATCTTTGATATTTCCGCATAATTACGCCTAATTATACTTCCAAATGCAGCTCGAAGCCAACCATTACCAGCATTGTTATATTCATTTTTGAGTTCTTTAATATTCATGCTGTCACTCTCCTTTTGTTAAATTTCAGAAGCCCAACCCCCAAATAACCGGCTGGCACTTATTCACGAAAACGGTTGAAAAGTTAATAAAGTTTGTAAAACCAAGATGCATCAAAAAATGCCGCTGTAAGCCAGTCCGAGTTAATTTGCATTGTTCGGCCTTGGTTTGTCAATAAGACTACCGTGAACATAGCGATGAAGGATACTTGTCATTAGTGTTTGATATGGAATTCCATTTTCAGCAGCAAGTACCTGGATTTCTTCTAAAACTTTTGAAGATATTCTAATATTAACTCTTTTGTCTTTCTTTAAGGTTTTTTTTGCATACGCCTGATGTTTTTTTACTTCAGTCTTAAAATTTTTTACTTGTTTCCATTCACCACGTTCGAAGGAATCAAGAATATCCTTTTCGTCTTCATCAAGTTTCATCTTGCTCATTTTTTCCTCCTAAATAATCTCTTGTGGCCTTACGACTCGGGATAATAGTTTTTAAGAATTTACCTTCTGAGGATTCCACAAAAGGAACAAGGTAAGCGTACTCATTAACTTCAACAACAATAATATGCTGGCCCGGATATTTTTTTTGATTAGGATGAGCGACTAAATCCAATACATCACCTTTCTCAATATGCATTACGATTTGTTCAAAGCTCATCCCACGCTCGACCTTTAGCTTCTCATTCTTTTGTAGATTCCATTTATAATAATCCATAATTAGAAGAATATCACATTGTGTGCCTTATGTCAACAAATGTGTTTAGGGCCGAACTTATGGGGTGCAAGTCCCCTATACGTGAGTCCTGTTAACATGAGTATCTGTTAGCACAAGTATTAGCCTAAAGCAAGGGCACAAACCGTGAGGGACCGTCCGAAGGGCTTGAGCATAGCGAAAGGCGAGCTCCAGGCGAGAGTGACCGCAGGGAACTGCAACCTGGAGTGCAAAACTATGAGCCGACGAACTTAAAACAGCATATAAGGCAGGGTTGCAGGGTAAGCCAGCACAACATGTCGAAGCCTTTGGATTCAGGAGACAGGGTAAATGCTGCGGTTGTGTAGTGAAAGTTCACGTTCTTATCCCAAGGAGATCTGCTTTGCATGCATTGAGTATCTTTTGCAATAACTCCCGGCTTATGACCATACCGGGAAACCAGGGTCCAGGCATCACTGGCTGTTGCCGACGGTGATGAGACACGAACAATGGGCAGCATCAACAAAAGATGTTTCATTGCGCATTTCAGGGTGACCTGGCAGGTGACAAGGCAGGGTCGAGGAACGAGACGACTGTCCGCAGGACAGCCCGCAGGGTGGGCGCAGCCCATCAACTCAGCAGATGTCATAGTAGCCAAATGCCGGGAGTAATGCCCCGGACAGGGTGAAGGACTGAACATCAAACGAAAAGGAGGTATCCATGAGCTTTGTATATACCGTGAATCCGAATGGAGGAGTAATTTA
>WGCX01000157.1 GCA_015493575.1 Desulfobacteraceae bacterium
ACAAAGACGAACCTGTAAACACTGTGGAGTCGGAGAAAAAATATGTTGAGTCTGACGATGCCTTGAGTAAGGGAAAAGAATTAAAAGAGAAAAAAACAGATAAGAAAAAAAATCAATCTGTGAAAATAAAAGGTTCAGAAAAAAAAGACCAAAAAGCATCAGAGCCGGGTATTGCCGAACTTAAGGCAGAAATTGAAGCAAATAAAGATCGTATTTTAAGAATTTCCGCTGAATTTGAGAATTATAAAAAACGCTCTGCAAAAGAGATGGATGATTTCAGGAAATTTGCCAATGAGACTCTTTTTAAACAACTTTTAACGGTTGTTGATAACCTTGAGCGTGCCATATGTTCAGGTGAAGAATGCTCGGATGCAGAAGCTCTTCTTAAGGGCATCAAGATGACTCATAAAGAAATCATGAAATTTTTTGAAACATTTAATGTAAAGCCTGTGAAAGCCAATGGCCAGCCCTTTGACCCTGTGTTCCACCAGGCTGTAAGCCAGCAGGAATCTGATGATTATCCTGATAATACGGTGATAAATGAACTTCAGAAAGGTTATACTCTGCATGACCGGCTTATAAGACCATCCATGGTTGTTGTGTCAAAGGCAAGTGCAAAGGATGATCAGGGCAAAAAACAGAAATAGAAACAATAAAAAATAAATTTTAAGATTTTAGAAATAAAATATAAATATATATAAGGAGGAGAAAGTTATGGGAAAAATAATAGGGATAGATCTTGGCACAACAAATTCATGTGTTGCAGTCATGGAAGCAGGTGGAGAGGCAAAGGTTATTGCCAATGCAGAAGGCGGGCGTACAACTCCATCCACTGTGGCAATCACTGAGAGCGGAGACCGTCTTGTGGGCCAGACTGCCAAGAGACAGGCCATCACAAATCCCGAAAATACGGTTTTTGGTGTAAAAAGGCTCATTGGAAGAAAATTTGATTCTGACATAGTTCAAAAGGATTTGAACGTCCTGCCATATAAGATTGAGAAAGCATCAAATGGAGATACAAGAATCAACATAAGGGGCAAACAGCACAGCCCTGCTGAAATCTCTTCTTTTATTCTGTCCAATATCAAGAAGACAGCCGAAGATTATCTTGGTGAGGAAGTAAAAGATGCAGTTATAACTGTACCTGCATATTTCAATGACAGCCAGAGGCAGGCAACAAAGGATGCCGGCAAAATTGCAGGTCTTAATGTTAAAAGAATAATAAATGAGCCAACTGCTGCAGCTCTTGCATATGGTCTTGATAAAAAAAATGAAGAAAAGATTGTGGTTTTTGACCTTGGCGGCGGAACATTTGATGTTTCTGTTCTTGAAATCGGTGACGGTGTTTTTGAGGTAAAATCCACCAACGGCGATACTCATCTTGGCGGTGAAGATTTTGATTTAAGAATTATTGATTATATTGCAGATGAATTTAAAAAAGATCAGGGCATTGATATAAGAAATGATAAAATGGCCCTTCAACGTCTGAAAGAAGCTGCTGAAAAAGCGAAAATGGAACTTTCAAGCGCCGTTGAAACCGATGTTAATCTTCCCTTTATCACAGCCGATGCAAGCGGTCCTAAACATCTTGATGTAAAACTTACCCGGGCAAAACTTGAGTCCCTTGTTGCGGATCTGCTTGACAATCTTGAACAACCCTGCAGAACAGCTTTAAAAGATGCAGGCCTTTCTGCTTCTGACATCAATGAGGTTGTTCTTGTGGGCGGTATGACCCGTATGCCTGCTGTTCAGGAAAGGGTTGAAAGAATTTTCGGTAAAAAACCCCACAAGGGAGTGAACCCCGATGAAGTTGTTGCCATGGGTGCCGCAATCCAGGGCGGTGTGCTCCAGGGTGATGTAAATGATGTACTCCTGCTTGATGTAACGCCTCTTTCCCTTGGTATAGAAACACTTGGCGGTGTTATGACAAAGCTTATTGAAAAAAATACTACCATTCCTACTAAAAAGAGTCAGGTGTTTTCAACTGCTGCCGATAACCAGCCTGCAGTGTCCATCCATGTTCTCCAGGGCGAACGTGAAATGGCTGCGGGAAATAAAACCCTTGGCCAGTTTGAACTTACCGACATTCCACCGGCACCAAGGGGTGTTCCACAGATTGAGGTTACCTTTGATATAGATGCAAATGGAATTGTTAATGTGTCAGCTAAGGACAAGGCAACCGGTAAGGAGCAGTCCATTCGTATCACTGCAGCAAGCGGTCTGTCCGATGATGAAATACAGAAAATGGTCAGGGATGCAGAGATGCATGCCGAAGAGGATAAGAAGAAAAAAGAGCTTGTTGATGCGAGAAACACTGCAGAATCTTTGATTAACCAGACTGAAAAAACTTTAAAAGAGCATGGCGAAAAAGTTGATGATGCAACAAAAAAGACCATTGAAAGCAAGCTTGAGGAGTTGAAACAGGTTAAAGACAGTGATAATGCAGAGACAATCAAACAGAAATGTGAAGATTTAACCCAGGCCTCACATAAACTGGCCGAGGCGATGTACCAGCAGGCAGCCCAGCAGACAGGAGATCCCAATGCTTCTTCCGGAGCAGGTGCCCAGGGGCAGACTGGATCTGCTGCCCAGGATGATGATGTTGTGGATGCTGATTTTGAAGAGGTTGATGACAGCAAAAAATAAAAATCAGTAATAAAAAAATACCTTGCTGGTATTAAAAGATTACTTGAAATATGATCCCGCTGTGTTCTATACTGCACAGCGGGATTTTTTTATTTGTGTGTTTAACTTTTGAACATGGCCCCAATAAAAATCAGTTTTAACTTAAGGAATCGGTTGAATGATAATTACTGAAATTCTGGCAAGAAACAGCAGGATGTATAAAGACGAAACAGCTTTAATAGAGAGGAACCCCATTGAAAATTCCCGGAGGAAAATAACCTGGAATGAATTTTACAACAGCTCAGGACGCCTTGCCAATGCCCTTGTGAGAACCGGTGTAAAAAAAGGTGACAAGGTTATTTTACTTATGACAAATTGCCTGGAATGGCTGCCTGTATATTTTGGAATTCTTTATACAGGTGCATGGGCAGTTCCGTTGAATTTCAGGTTTGAGTCGGAAAAGATAAAACTCTGCACCATGGTTTCCGGGGCGGAGATCTTTATTTTCGGAGAGGAATTCATTGACAGGATAGAGGAAATCAGGGATTCTGTTGCTTCAATTGTTAAAACATGGATTTTTACCGGCCCTTCCCATAAATGCCCTGCATATGCAGTTCAATATGAAAATTTTATTAAGTCCGCACAGGAAGACCAGAATAAAATACCCCCTGATGTTGAACTTAAAATTGAGGATGATGCAGCATTGTATTTTACATCAGGGACAACCGGGACACCCAAGGCAGTTCTTTTAACACACAGGAATCTCGAACATGCCTGTTACGTTGAAAACCGTCATCACGGCCAGACACATGAAGATATTTTTCTCTGTATCCCCCCCCTGTACCATACCGGAGCAAAAATGCATTGGTTTGGAAGTTTCATTGTCGGAGGGAAATGCGTAATTTTAAAAGGAGTTAAACCGGAATGGATACTTGAGACAGTATCCGAGGAAAAGGCCACCATTGTCTGGCTTCTTGTTCCGTGGGCCCATGATATACTCATAGATATTGAAAGGGGAAAACTTAACCTGAAGGAATATGAACTTGACCAGTGGCGCCTAATGCATATAGGAGCACAGCCGGTTCCTCCGAGTCTTATCAGGGAATGGAAACTATGTTTTCCTAACCATGAATATGACACAAATTATGGCCTCACAGAATGTACAGGTCCCGGATGTGTTCACCTTGGAATGGAAAATTCTGACAGGGTAGGGGCCATAGGAGTCCCGGGTTTTGACTGGGAATGCCGCATTGTAAATAAAGCCGGCAAACTGCTGCCAGGTGGAGAAAGCGGGGAACTTATTGTAAAGGGACCCGGTGTGATGAAGGAGTATTATAAAAATCCCGAAGCCACAGAGAAAACAATAAAAAACGGCTGGCTTTATACCGGTGATATTGCAAGATATGATCTTGCAGGGTTTATCTGGCTTGTGGACAGGAAGAAAGACGTGATAATCTGCGGCGGTGAAAATATTTTCCCCGTTGAAATAGAAAGTTTTTTCATGAACAACAGCAAAATCCATGACATAGCTGTAATTGGTATTCCCGATGAACGTCTTGGCGAGATTTCAGCAGGTATAATTTCCGTAAAACCCGGAATGAAGCTTTCGGAAAAAGAGGTTATTGAATTCGGTAAAGGTCTTCCACGGTACAAGCGTTTAAGAAAAATAATTTTTGCAGATGTGCCGAGAAATGCAACTGGTAAGATAGAAAAACCAAAACTTAGAAGAATTTACGGAAAAGACCGGAGAAAAGATATTGAAAAACTGCTCAGATAAAAAAATAATTCAAAATACCCGCTCTGTTTTTCGATCTCAAATTCACATTGCCCTTGTACTTTGTTTTGTGATTGTTTCTTTTGCCGGATATACCTGCTGCCTGTGCCGTGCAGAGTCAGGCAGAAAAGAGATTGTGCCTAAGAAATTATTGAACAGAATAGAAAAAAAATATTCAAACAGGGATTTTTCTGTTAATTTTACACAGATTTCAACCTTAAAGGCCATTAATGTGGTTGATAAAGCCTATGGAAAGGCATTTTTCAGGTACCCCGGCAGGATGAGATGGGAATACCAGTCTCCTGAAAAGAACGAAATTATTACGGACGGGGATAATCTGTGGATTTACAGGCCTGGAGAAAAACAGGTTGTAAAGGGAAAATCTAAAAATTTTTTTATAACAGGATCAGGCGGAGCCTTTTTGTCTGATATTTCCATGATGAGAAAATTTTACAGGTTGAGTATTGAAAAAACTGACGATTCATTTATTGATCTGCTCATGATTCCAAAAAAGAAGATACCTGATGTTGCATCCATTCGTATAAGAATTTCAAGGGATAATTATGAGATCAACAGAATCATAACTACTAATATTTACGGAGATACAACAGAACTGCAGTTCAATGATATTAAATTTACAAAACTTGATGATTCTCTGTTTGAATTCATTATCCCCCCGGGAACAGATATTATTTTTATGAACCGGTAGCTTTGAAATAATCGCCTTAATCTGGACAAGTTAGAACCAAAACGATTTTTTTAATTTTTTGCCAGGAAAACAGGGAAATAAGAATTAGACGACTGAGGGCGCAGCTTAATTGGCCGGGATTTATATCGTCGTGGCTGGAAAACAAATATTTTTAAGAGAGAAATATGATGAAAGAAAAAATTAAACAACTTGTCAAAGAAAAAAATGCGGTGATCCTTGCACATAATTATCAGCCTCCTGAAATCCAGGATATAGCTGACCTGTGCGGTGATTCACTTGAGCTCAGCATAAAAGCCTCTAAAACCGATGCAGAAATAATTGTTTTCTGCGGGGTGAGGTTCATGGCTGAGACTGCATCAATTTTATGTCCCGGTAAAACCATACTACTGCCTGTGCAGGACGCGGGATGTCCAATGGCTGATATGGTAACTCCCGGGGCATTGAAAAAAGAGAAACAAAGGCTCGGCAATATTCCGGTGATTACCTATGTTAATTCAACGGCAGCGGTAAAAGCGCTTTCAGATATCTGCTGTACCTCTGCAAATGTTATCGATGTAGTTAAAAGCACCGGTGCAAAAGAGGTTCTCATGACTCCGGATAAGAATCTCGCCCAATATGCAGCATCAAAGACAGATGTGAAAATACATCTCTGGAAGGGATTCTGTCCCTATCACAACACTTTGACCATTGAAGATGTTCAGAAAGCAAAGAAAAATCATCCTTCAGCTCTTTTTATGGCCCATCCTGAATGCGCGCCTGAAATTCTCAAAATGGCAGATGCCGTTGAAAGTACATCGGGAATGATAAGGTTTGCCGGAGAATCTGAGAGCCAATCGTTTATTGTAGGTACGGAAAATGGTCTTTTATACCCTCTTTCAAAGGCGTTTCCCGGAAAAAAGTTTTATCCTGCATCGGAAAAAATGCTCTGTATAGATATGAAAAAAATAGGCCTTGAAAATATAATTGAAAGTCTTGAAAATAATTCAGGAGAGGTGAAGGTGAGTGAAAATATGCGGAAAAAAGCCTTCAGGGCTGTAAAGCGAATGATTGATCTTAAATAAGATTTTTTTTGCATTCTTTAATTTTTAAAGAATGCCGATTTTTTTGTATTATTTTTTTCTCGTTGTCAGAATTGCAGTTTTTTTTGATAGCGGCCATGAGGCTGGTCCGGATTTAGGCCCCATGGCATCGCTTGATTTTTTTTGTTTATTTATGAAATGGAATTAATGACTTCGTCGGGAATATCAGCATTTGAATAAAATTTCTGGATATCATCACAATCATCTAAGGCTTCCATGAAACGGCACATCTGCTCCGCTGCTTTTCCTTCCAGCGCTGTCTGTGTCTGGGGCAGCATTGTAATCTCAGCAAGGTCATATTTTACAGATGCCTTTTCCAGGGCTTCCCTGACCGCCTCAAAATCTTCAGGGGCCGTGATTATTTCAAAGCAGTCACCTTCATCCTTTACATCTTCAGCCCCTGCTTCAAGTCCTATTTCCATGAGAGTGTCTTCGTCTGATTCGGATTTATCAACGGTTATCAGGCCTTTTTTATCAAACATCCATGAAACACATCCGTCCGTTCCGATGTTACCGCCTGCTTTACTGAAAATACAACGTACATCAGCTATGGTTCTGTTTTTATTATCGGTCAGGCAGTCAACGAGAACGGCTACACCGCCGGGGCCGTAACCTTCATAGGTGAGTTCCTCATAGTCAACTCCCTCAAGCTCACCAGTTCCTTTTTTAATGGCTCTTTCAAGGTTGTCCTTGGGCATGTTCTGGGCTTTGGCCGCCAGAATAGCTGTCCTGAGTCTCGGGTTGGAATCAGGGTCACCTCCGCCCATTCTTGCGGCGACTGTAATCTCCTTGATTAATTTTGTGAAAATTTTACCTCTTTTTGCATCGTTAGCACCTTTTTTATGCTTAATGGATGACCATTTGCTATGTCCTGACATTAAACCTCCTTATATAGCTTTTCATATCAAAAAACTAATACGCCTTCTTTTTTCTGACCTTGCGAAATTAATTATCTGAAAACCATAATTTTATTTATTAAATTTTTTTATTTTTGCCTATAATATATATCTCTTTACTTGCTTTTCTGCAACTCTCCGGTTTGAAAATATTGCAGTGCATGAAATTAGTTTTAACTTCAGATTCAAATTTCTTAAAATCAGCTCCCTGGAAAATTTTACATACAAAATTACCCCCGGGAGCGAGAAGTTCTACTGCACAGTTCAGTGCCGCCATGCACAGATCAAAGGATCTTGCCGCATCAATTTCTTTTCTTCCCGTTGTAGCAGGCGCCATATCACTTAATACGGTTTTATAACCTTTCCCTGTGGGTTCAGCAAGATCATTACCCATATTAAAGATATCTCCTCTGCAGGATACTGCATTTGCAGGCAGCCTGGTTTTGATCTCTTTTAAATCGATTCCCGTTACTTTTCCCCCATGTCCTGTAATTTCAGCTGCATATATCAGCCATGAACCAGGGGCACAACCAAGATCAAGCACCATGGAATTTTTTTGAATGACTTTGAACTTTTTCTGGATTTCCATGAGCTTGTACACTGATCTTGCAGGGTATTTTTCTGTTTTGGCCTTTTGTGTCAGATGATCAGCCCATCTGTTTTTTTTATTTTTCTGTTTTGATCTGTGTTTCATTTATAAAGTCCCATAATTTCTTTTAAAGAACTTATTCCGTTAATTTTGATTTTTTTTATGTTGTTTGCCTGTTTAAGGCTGTTACCGGGGATTATACATCTTGAAAATCCCATTTTTTCTGCTTCTTTAATGCGCAGATCAGCATGGCTTGTTGCCCGTATTTCTCCTGTAAGCCCGATTTCTCCAAATACAATAATGCCTTCAGGTACTGCCCTGTCAAGAAAACTTGAAACTAATGCAACAGCAATGCCAAGATCTGCTGCAGGTTCAGAAACCTTTACCCCTCCTGCTACATTCATGAAAATATCGGTTTGCGCAAGATTGATTCCAAGCCTTTTTTCCATAACAGCTGCGATGAGCGCCACTCTGTTCGGGTCAAGTCCCAGAACTGTTCTTCTTGGCGTTCCAGGGCCTGAATTGCTTGCAAGCCCTTGGATTTCAAGGAGTATGGGCCGGGTTCCCTCCATGCTTGCGATAACAACGGATCCAGGGGAGTTGATGGATCTTTCAGAGAGAAACAGGGCAGAAGGATTGGACACCTGTTCCAGTCCCTTTTCCTTCATTTCAAATACACCTATTTCATTGGTTGAACCAAACCTGTTTTTTACTGCCCTTAGAATTCTGAATATATGGTTTCTGTCGCCTTCAAAATAAAGTACGGTGTCCACCATATGTTCCATGATTCTCGGCCCTGCAATTGCACCGCCTTTTGTGACATGGCCCACAAGAAAAAGTGGGATGCCTGTTTCCTTGGCAGTGTTCATTAAACGTATGGATGCTTCCCTTATCTGTGTAACGCTTCCGGGGGTTGAGCCGATTTCAGGATTATAAACTGTCTGGATGGAATCCACCACCACAACCTCGGGTTTTTCCGTTTCAATCATGGTAAGAATTGAGTTAAGATTCGTTTCAGAAGCAACAAGCATTGAACCGGATTCAGCTCCAAGCCGTTTTCCCCGCATTTTTATCTGTCGTATGGATTCTTCTCCTGAAATGTAAAGGGCTTTTCTGCCTGACAGGGCAAGGGTTGAAAGCGCCTGGAGCATCAGGGTTGATTTTCCTATTCCCGGATCTCCTCCGATCAGTATAAGGCTGGCCTCCACAATACCACCGCCCAGGACCCGGTCAAATTCCTCTATTCCAGTAAAGATACGTGGTTCTTTCTTAAACTCAATGGAATGTATGGGCACAGGTTTGTTTCTTTTCTGTGATAAAGAGTTTGAAGCTCTGTTCTTTTCATCCCGTTTTTCTGCAGTAAAGCTGTCCCATTCTCCGCATTCAGGGCATTTCCCCATCCACTGCAGGGTCTGGTAACCGCATGCACGGCATTTAAAAATTATTTTTTCTTTTTTTGTCACAAAAAGCACCTGTGTAATTTATTTTTAATAAAAATTTTTATAACACATTGTCTTTGCACTATCAAGCAAGGCAATAAGTTTGACAATTAAATAAGTTTGACGGGTAAATAAGTTTGATGTGGCTCAAATTGATTTCATAAACCATACTCCGGCACAGGTTTTGCCTTTGTTGATTGCAGTTTCAGGGAAATATACTGTAAAATCAGGAAATAACAATGGATCACGGCCCTATGACTATAAAATAACCTGCAATTTATGCAAAATTGTTGTTTTATACTAATTAATTTTAAAGAATCAGGAGGAATTTGATGATGAAAAGGGAGAAAACAATTCTTTTAACAACAGGGGTTACAACCATGATTCCAGGGATAGCTTTTGCCGGCGGTACAGGTTCAATTGATACCAGATCCACTGCATGGATGCTTGTTTCAACAGCTCTTGTGCTGCTTATGATTCCGGGACTTGCAATGTTTTATGGCGGGCTTGTGAAAAGCAGAAATGTTTTAAGTACCATGATGCATTCCTTTGTTTCCCTTGCAATCATCGGTGTTTTATGGTTTTTCTTTGTTTACTGTCCTTTGTGCCACTGGGTATGGGCTTCTGACGACTGGCTGTTTAATGCAGGAGCTGCATCCTCAATTGTATGTTATTATGCACTTCAGATGAAAATGTATTTTAAAATGAATGATCCGCTTTTTTTATGATTTTGCTGATTTCTTTCACATCATCCATTATTTTCCATAGATTCATTTTAAGTATTTTCCTGTCCTTCATGACAAGATTGCCATCAATAATTGTTGCTGAAACATCACTGCCATTTGCAGAATAAACAAGATGCGAATATGGATTGTACATTGGAACCATGTGGGGTTTTGATGTGTCAATAACTATAATGTCAGCTTTTTTGCCAACTTCAAGGGAGCCTGTAATTTTATTTAAGCCAAGCGTTACTGCCCCGTTTATGGTTGCCATTTTCAAGGCAGTTTCAGCATTAATTGCCTCGGGGTTCATGGTGAAAATCTTGTGCAGTTTTGCCGTTGTATCCATTTCAAGAAAAAGATCAAGATCATTGTTGCTCGCACATCCGTCTGTGCCAAGGCTTACGCATATTCCACGTTTGATAAGTTCAGGAACAGGGGCTATTCCTGAACCAAGTTTCATATTGCTTTCAGGACAATGGGCAATTTTCACGTCAAATTTTTTAAGGAGCTGAATATCCTCTTCTGTAATATGGATACAATGGCATGCAATGAGATCCGGGCCAAGAATTCCAAGATCAGCGAGGAATTTTACGGGAGTCGTCCCATATTTTTCTTTTATAAGCGCAGTCTCCTCCTCTGTTTCTGCAAGATGAATCACAATCGGGTTTTTGTTTTTTCTTGCAGCAGCAGCAGCTTTTTTAAGGAGCTCAGGGGCGCATAAATAAGTTGAATGGGGTTCTACGGCTATTGTTATGCGTGAATTATTTTTCCATTTTTCCATCATATTTGACACATAGTTAAAACCATTTGTCAGGTCACCATAGCATGGAGAGGGGAAATCATATAGGACTTCACCTGTAACAGCCCGCATACCTGAATCAAAAGCAGCTTCAGCCACCTTATCCTCAAAAAGATACATATCGCAGAAGCAGGTTGTGCCGGAAAGAATCATTTCTGCACAGGCAAGCATGGCACCTTTGTAAACCATATCTTCAGTAAGTTTTGATTCAGCGGGGAAAATATGGTCATTGAGCCAGTCCATCAGGGGCATATCATCGGCAAGCCCCCTGAACAGTGTCATGGAAGCATGGGTATGGGTATTGATAAGTCCCGGCATGATAATCCCTCCACGGGCATCAATTGTTTCTTCTGCAATAATATCTGAGAACGTATTTTTTGGACCTATCTGTACGATGGAGTCGTCTTTTATATATACAGCTCCATTTTCAATTATCTCCATCTCTTTATTCATGGTGACTACAACACCGTTTGTTACAAGCATATCCATATTTAAATCCATATTCTTTTTATATTACGGCCATGGGGCCGGGCGGAGCTGGTCCGTAGTTTTTTGCTGAGATTTCTGGTTTCTGGTTGACAGTTGGGGCCTGAATCCAGATTTTTTTAATGGCCTTTTTTGTCTTACTCCTGAATTACTATCACAAAAAAAAGAGAAAATCCATGGGTTGCGGATACTGCCCGCTCTATGGCCTTACTCCTCAATTCCTGTCACATCCTGTTATAAAAAATAAGAAATCGGGGAGATGCAAATGGGTTACGGACATTGCCCGTTTTAGTGCATATAAATAAAAAAGCCCTGAATTTTTTATTTTTATAAGAAAAATCCAGGGCTTTTATTTGTATCTTGTCATTTCCGTCTATTGAGGTTCAAACAGATCCTTTTCGGCACCACAGACAGGGCAGGTCCAATTATCCGGCAAATCATCAAAAGCTGTACCAGGAGCAATGCTGTTTTCAGGATCACCCAATTCAGGTTCATATACATATCCACAAACTGAACATACATAGTTATCCATAATTTAATTTCTCCACAACGATAAATATTGTTTCTATGCCTTCCAAAGGCCATGCAGATTGCAATATGCCCTGGCAGCAACTTTATCGGCATCCACTTTAAAATCAGCTTCAGGAGCATCGCCTGGTTTGAGGAATTGAAAATAAGATCTGTCACCATCAATGAGTTCAATCCACTCAATATAATGTTTTTCCTCCATTGGATGGGCAACATCACCAACTTTTACCTTGTATCCTCCGGATATTTTTTCAATTACAGGCACATGTTTCTCTTTTGCAGCATCAACAGTGTTTGCTGTAAATAATTGCATGGGCTGTCCGCAGCATACAATTTCACCTCCACCGCCATGCATGACCAGAACGATATTACCGCATGTGTCGCATTTATATAGATCTAATTTTTCAGCCATTTGTACCCTCCCTTTCAAAGTTTATTAAAATATTAGCAATAATAATAAATAATTGATAAAAAAACATTAATCCTATTGTTCACCAAGATAACGCCCGTAATCGTGACATGCCTTCATGCCGTCCTGGGTGCCAACAACAGCTTCTTTCAACCTGAGAGAGCCAAGAGAACTGATTTTCATTTTAAATACATACTGCATGGTATCAAGGATGATCCCCGGTGCGTCTCCGCTGTGAGTATAAGATCCGAATGATCCGCCTAACAATCCTTCAAGCTCTGCCTTTTCTGCAAGAAAAAGAAAAGTCTTCATTGAGCCCATCATATCACGATGATAAGTCGGGGATCCAAATATATAGCCATCGTATCCTTTAATATCATCTTCCTTTTTCAATTCGGATATTTTTTTTAAATCGACTTCACTTCCGCTGATTCTGATTCCTTCAGCAATATATTCAGCCATCTGTTTCGTATTTCCTGTTCTGCTGCCATAAGCGATCAAAAATTTTTTCATTTATAAGCCTCCAGGTTGGTTTTAAATTGTTTGTTAAAAAAATGCTGTTTGGTTAAAGTTCATTGCTTTGTTAAGGTTAATTTAAAGCAACGCTTTTGCTACTTAATTAACTCTATTTAATCAGCATCTTTCGTGCCAAGGATACATTAAATTTTATTTTATTTTTTAAGTATATTATTTCAGATAGTTATATAATAATCAATATTATTTGAAAATTATTGTGCGTAAAATTTAATACAGGTAAAACAAAGGTGTGAGACAAAATTGTATATTAAATTTACAGGATTTATTTGATCTGGCGTAAAAGTCCATTCTGTTGTTATTTAACGTATTTTTTTCATGAGGCATAATAGTCTCACGATACAAAATTCAGGCTGTTTATTAACTATTAATTCACCTTAACGTTGAAAAAAGGAGAAAAAGGTATTAAGGTCTCACTTGATTCTGATATTCATCAGATCCGCCTCATGGCCGTTATATGGATGATTTTTGACGGGGAACCAATATATCACGCGTTTCTGTAAGGGGACAATGTGTTGAAATTTTTTTATTCAATTAAAAAAGACAGATGTTTTGAAACAAAAATTTCACGATCTGTATTTATCTGTTCATTGAGATATGTGGAAACCATCATGGAAGCCAAGGAATTTATCAGCGAAATTTCCATGTCACATAAGCAGGCAACTCATAATTGCTGGGCATATATTGTTGGAGAGAAAGGAGAGATATTCCATTTTTCAGATCATGGAGAACCACCAGGCACTGCCGGCAAGCCAATACTTAATGCCCTTCAATCTCATGACATGACAAATATATCAGCTGTTGTTACAAGATATTTCGGTGGAGTAAAGCTGGGTATAAGAGGGCTGATTAACGCTTACAATGGCACTGTGAATAAGACTATCGAGCTTGAAAAACTGATTAAGCTTGTTAAAACAAAGGAAGTTAAAATTGAGACTCCTTACTCTTTTAATGATACATTGATACATTATTTAGGAAAGATCCATGGAAAAATAATCAAAACTATCTATACAGATGTTGTCAATCATGTTTTTGAAGTGGAAGAACAGGATTATCCTGCATTTGTATCATTAATGAATGAATTTAATGGTAACGGTAAAATTAAATTTACTGAATCCTGATCATTGAATGCATTGAAACATATGATTGAATTGTAAAATATTAAAGGAAAGAAAATGAACGATATCTATAATAAACTTGCAAAGCACCTGAGTAAAACACCCGGCGGTTTTCCTGCAACTGAATCCGGAGTTGAGATAAGAATCCTGAAACGCCTGTTTACGGAAAAGGAAGCAGAAACGGCATTGTCATTAGTTATGATGCCAGAGCCCTTGTCAGTTATAGCTGAACGCGCCAGGAAAAACATTAGCGAACTGGAGCCAATTTTAAAAGTTATGGTTGAAAAAGGGCTTGCCATACATTCAGCGAGAAATGGAAATGATTATTATATGGGGGCACAGTTTGTAATCGGAATTTGGGAATATCAGGTTAACAAATTGAATAAAGGCCTGATAAAAGATTTCAATGAGTACGTACCATTTCTTGTTAAGGAACAGGTCAAAACCCGGACACAGCAACTCAGGGTTGTTCCGGTTTCCCAGTCAATTAATGCTGATATGAAAATAATGGCTTATGAAGATGCTGAAGAAATCATCAGGGCACA
The DNA here is from genome assembly GCA_015493575.1 of Desulfobacteraceae bacterium. Lineage (GTDB taxonomy): Bacteria > Desulfobacterota > Desulfobacteria > Desulfobacterales > Desulfobacteraceae > WGCX01. The sequence continues at coordinate 14,256 of WGCX01000157.1, forward strand.
GTCCAGAATTCTTGTTGCACCCTGTATCTGCCGGACAGAACATAACATCATGGGTAAAGGATGTGGAAGAATGGTTGAAACCTGTCTTGTTTTTGGAGGTGGGGCATATTTTTATGAAGAAAGAGGTATAGGAAGGATAATCACAAGTGATGAAGCAATCGAAATCCTCCACAAGGGGATTGAACAGGGGCTTGTCCTTCAACCTGGAAATTCCAAAAAACCTTTAAATATATGCATGTGCTGTTCATGCTGCTGTCAGATTTTAAAAAATATTAAAAAATCCGATGTACCTGCAGCATTAGTCAATTCAAGCTATTTTGCCGAAGTAAATCAGGACACATGTGTTGCCTGTGGAGCCTGCATGGAAAAATGTCCAATGGATGCAATCAGTATGGATGATTCAGCAGTAGTTAATACTGACAGATGTATCGGGTGCGGCGTATGTACTACGGCATGCGAATTTGAAAGTATCAGCCTGAAGTCCAAAGATCAAAAGGATAAATGGATTCCACCGGAAAATATCATTAAAACGTATCAAACCATTGCAATGGAAAAAAAGGCAATGGTAAAATAAAATTTGTTTACACTCGATTATCAAGTTTTTATCGAACATTAAAGATTTAAGAGGGTCAGGCTTTCCTTATTGTCATTATCTCAACTTTTGAGGTTAACATATATTTATAGTTTGATAACAACGAATAAGAAAAGCCTGACCCCCTTTTTGGAAAAATTTCA
>WGCX01000158.1 GCA_015493575.1 Desulfobacteraceae bacterium
GAATAAGGAGGTATATTATGACTATAAACGGTATAGCAGGTGTAAACCAGTACGCAAGCCAGCAGAATACAGGCCTTGCCGCTTCCCAGGCTGCCAGTGATCCTTTACAGAAGCAGCAGCCGGGCGATCAGTCACGGACCACCCTTAACTCAAGCAATTCAAATACTGAAAAACAGGCATTTAAGGTTGATTTGACCGACAGGGCAAAAGATCTTGCAGCCGCAGAAAATACCCAGGGGTCTCCTCCTGAAGTAAACCCGCATGCTGCTGCAGCCCAAACCCCTGCAGCAAATTCAACACAGCCACCGGCAAACAATAATGGTGGACAGCAGGCACAGCAGCTTGTAAATCTTATCGCCTGATTTTCTATTTTTTTTCAGGAGGTGTTAAAAATGCCGACCATATCAACCGGCATAAATTTATCATCACAATATCAGTTGCAAAGCACCATGGCAACTGATAAGAGCATCTTGTCGCCCTTGAAAAATGGATTTTCAAAATCAAATTCCGTTTCGGATTCTGATAAAAAATCAAATTCCGTTTCTGATTCTGATAAACCGGATCTGTCAGCAAAAACAAAATCATTGTACAGAAAATACACCAATAAAGAACATAGAATTAAAGAACAGTATGATACTGATAAACAGAGACTTGAAGCGGAATATCAACAGAAAAAGCAAAAACTGGAAGCAGAGTATCAGCGGGAGAAACAGGCCCTTGGCGTTAACATTTATGCTTAGGATCGGAGATGAAATAAGTTGAACAGAAATAGCGCAGAATTCCTATCCCATGTACAAGGCGCATTAAAGGTTGCATACTCAACGTATTCGGCCTTTGATGCAACGAAGTAGATGGGCCGGAAGACAAGCAATCTCGTTCAACTTATAAAATTTTCGATCCTTAAATATGCTCGAAATTATAAGGACAGCCGGAAATGGTAACGGAAGAAGGAATTATTACCCGTACTGATTCATCTGCAGCGTGGGTGAAAACAGTCAGATCTGCCAGTTGTGAGGCCTGTGAAGCAAAGGATTCATGCCATGAGAGCAGTCACAGCAAAGAGATGATAGTTAAGGTTGACAATACAATCCGTGCGTGTATCGGAGACCGTGTGGCAATTGGATTCAGGACAGGACCTCTTCTTCAGCTTACCTTTATGCTGTATGTGTTTCCCATCATTCTTTTAATGGCAGGAGCGGCAATTGGCCAGGCTGCTGCTCCTGTTTTTAATACAGATCAATCCCTTACCTCTATTTTTACCGGCATTTCCTGTTTTGCGGTGGCCTTTATAATTATCCGGAAACTTAACAATAAACTTGCCAGCCAAAAAAAATATATGCCTTTCCTGATCAGGATTGTGCAAAAAAATCCACCTGTTAAAGACGAATGATTTAAATGAGTTTTCAACTTATTTAAATTTATACTTGAACATTCTGTTTTTCTGCGCTATGTGGGATAAAGTTTTTAAAAACTAAGGGTAAAATAAATCCCTTAGTGAGCAGTTTGCTCACAGCGAACATTGAAAAGTAGCCTTGGTAATATTTCAGGAAAAGTTTATTTTTTTGAATATTTAAGGGAAAATGGTTCCATTACCATGGATACTATACACTTTAATTATCTTTGAGGGTATTTATAACCATGAGCTCGAAAAGAGATTTACAAATTGCTTCGCTTCTTATCATCGTTCTTCTTATTGCAGGTATTACATGCTATGCTGCATTTCCCCCGCCATCTCCGGAACAACCGGTTCGTATAATGTTTCAGACAAGTGCCGGCAAGGTTTTGTTTGGACATGCATCCCATATCGGGGAATACGATCTGTCATGCAAGGATTGTCATCATAATCTTGATGATGAAAAGACCTACAGGTGCAGTGATTGCCACGAGAAAACCGGTGATGATGACATGCCGAGCCTGTCCGATGCATTTCATACTAAATGCAAGGGGTGCCATGAGGATAATGGATCAGGCCCTGTGGAGTGTAATTCATGCCATGTACTTTAGTTTGAAACAGCATGTTTTGTATGGCTTCAAACTGACCGCCATGGACGGTTCTGAATTTTAAGGACCGCAGAATTAAATATTTTTAATGGACATGATGCGAAAATACGAAGCTGTGGCTATGTATTACAAAATATTTAAGTTCTTTCATATAACCGCCATGAGGCGGATCTGGAGACTCTCAGATAGCCTCACAACAAATATAGAAACTCTTATTCTTAAAGGAATTTAACGAGAGTTTCTTATAAAAATGGTCATGAGGCTGGTTCGGATTTGCCCGGATCTGCCACAACAATGTATGGGTCGAGGGCGTAAAGCCAATAGACATTTTATAATTATGTTTATTTCCCATAAAATTATATGGATTATTTTTTATTCGGATAAAGGTTTGTTATGATTAAAAGAGCATTCATCGGATTGACAGCACCCAGGCTTGAGTATGATCTGGTTGAACCAGACCCAAAGGTGCCGGAAACTATTCCCATACCCCCAAGGTTGATACTCCTGTTGAACGAACGCCTCGACAGCACAAAAGAAACCATTTTAAAAAAGGGGAGTATGGTAAAAAACGGGGACAGACTGTGTCTATACAGAGACAGTACTGAATATGTTTTATCTCCGGTTAACGGCACTATAACATCCATTGCTTCATATACAGGTGATCTTGGAACTTATTCCACCTATTTTATTATTGAAAAAGAGCCTCTGTATGATGAAAAAAAGACAGTTACAGAATTTACTTCGCCAGTTGAAATAGATCCTGCCAACAGATTTTTAAGGGCGCTTCCGGGCTCGCCACCTTTTAATGCTTTTATGAATCCTGATAAAAAAATACAGACGATTGTCATAACAGGAACCGATGAAGATCTTTTATCAGATACGCACCAGTACTTTCTGGCAAATCACCTGGATGAAATGAACCAGGGTATTAAAATTCTTAAGCAGATAACCGGAATTGATCAGATCGCTTTGACAATTCCGGAAAAATTTAAACTTCCTGAACAACCTGAAGGATTGCAGATCTTTAAAATTTCATCCCTTTATCCCGGGGCAATTCCAGAGATGATAATTAAAGACCATTTGAATAAAGTGGTTCCTGCAGGTGGTAAACCGGAAGATCTGGGAATCTGTTTTATCAGTTCAGAGGCAGTTGTTTCAATTGCCAGGGCATATAAAGGGAAAAAATTTATCTATGACAAATTGATCAGTGTTATCGATAAAGAAGGCACCAAAACTATGGTCAGGGCAATTCTGGGAACTCCAATCCACCGAATTTTCAGGCAGTTGAATATCACCGCGAGTGAAAAGGACAGAATTGTAATAGGCGGGCCAATGAAAGGTCTTGCTTCCTATACGCTTTATCAGCCGGTTTTACCTGATATGGATACAATCATGATTCAGGATAAAAAAGATATTTCCCATGTTTCAGATTATCCGTGCATAAATTGTGGAAAATGCGTAAAAGTATGTCCTGCGCATATTCCCGTGAATCTTCTGGTAAGGTTTCTTGAGGCCGGTCTCTATGAAGAGTCCGCAGATTCCTACGATCTTGAGTCATGTATTGAGTGTGGTATGTGCGCCTATGTCTGCACTGCAGAAATACCGATTTTACAATACATCAGACTTGGCAGACATGAACTTTTGAAAATAAGATCTGACAGAGAAGATTCTGACAGAGAAGATTCTGATAGAGAAGAAGAGGAGGCTGCCAATGCATAATCAAAACAGATATACTGTATCAAATGCCCCTTTCTGGCATGACGGGGACAGGATTGCAAAAACAAATTACAATATTATGCTGGCTACGCTTCCTGCTGTTATTTTCGGAATTATAATGTTTGGTCTTCCGGCACTTGGAGTTATTGCATTTTCCATGTCAACTGCCATGATCTGGGAACTTTTATTCAACCTTGTATCAAAGAGAAGCATCAGCATAGGCGACTGCAATGCCGCTGTCATTGGTCTTTTTTTCGGGATGATGCTTCCTGCAACTGCCCCGTGGTGGATAGTTGTGGTCGGAACATTTATGTCAGTTGTTGTTGGAAAAGAGATTTACGGGGGTATAGGAGCAAATCCGTTTAACCCCACCCTCATCGGAATAGCAGCTACCATGCTGTCATGGAAAACCTACTTTGATTTTGATGCCGCCCTTGTAAATTACAATTTCAGTTTTAAGGCTCTTTATCCACTCGGTGCATTAAAACACCAGGGCCATGCAGCTGTTGACCTTTTTTCCATGTCAAATCTCATCATGGGAAAACAGGTGGGAGCAATTGGAACCGTGTTTGGCCTTGGACTTATTATAGGCGGGGTTTACCTTATTTTAAGGGGTTATATCAAATGGGAGGTTTCGATCTCCTATATTGCAGGTATAATTATTACGGCACTTATTTTCAGGATGGCAAAACCTGATCTCTATGCAGGTCCGATGTTCCATCTGTTTACAGGATATACGCTGTTTGGAGCATTTTTCCTTGCAACTGAGACATCCTCATCACCTGTTAATTTAATTCCCATGCTGATTTACGGGCTGACGGGGGGAATTTTAACAATTCTCATCAGAAATATAGGTGCATATCCGGATGGTACTGTGTTTGCCATTCTAATTATAAATCTTATAAATCCGCTCATTGATAAAATCAGACCAAAAGCTTTGGGAAGGGGTGTGAGCAATGCGTGAAATGATAAGTATGGTTGTCGTCCTTACAGTTTTAAGTGCCGTTTCAGGCGGGATGCTTGCCGGTGTAAGGATGGGAACAAAAACAAGAATTGAAAATCAGGTGCTGAAATTCCAGAAAGCTCCGGCAATTAAAGCGATTTTAAAAAATGTAACAAATGATCCTTTAAAGGACAGATTTAACATTAAGGATAAGAATCAGGAAGTGACTTTTTTTCTTGGGAAACATGATGGGAAACCCACGGATATTGCCTTTGAAACCCATGGTCAGGGGCATGAAGGACCCATTGGACTGATGGTTGGAATAGATATTAATTCGGATAAAATTGTCGGCGTGCGGGTCACAACAACTACTGAAACCCCGGGTATGGGAACAAGGGCAAACGGGGACTCCCCATTTGCGGCTCAATTTGCCGGAAAACCCTTGACTACTGTTTTTAAGGTTAAAACAGACGGGGGGAGTATTGACGTCATGTCCGGAGCGACGGTGACTTCAAGAGGTATATGTGTTGCAGCCACCGAGGCAAAAGATATCTATATGCGGCTTAAGCCGGAAATCAAGAAAAAAATCGCAAAAATGTAAATCAGGAGATTTCAAGATATGGCACAATCCATTGCAAAAGAATTTACTAAAGGCCTGTGGGAAGAAATTCCTCCTTTCAGGCTTGTTCTTGGCCTCTGTCCAACCCTTGCCGTAACAAAAAGTGTTGATACTGCAATTGGTATGGGAGTCGGACTGACCTTTGTTCTTGTCTGTTCAAACATGATAATTTCTCTTTTAAGAAAGATTATCCCCGATAAAGTGAGAATCGCCTGTTACATTGTAGTTATTGCTGCATTTGTAACGGTTGTTGAGCTTGTGATGCAGGCCTTCACCTATCCGCTTTACCTTAAACTCGGTATATTCATACCATTGATTGTTGTTAACTGTATCGTACTTGGAAGGGCCGAGGCCTTTGCCGGGAAAAATCCTGTTCTGCCCTCCATAGCTGACGGCCTTGGTATGGGTATTGGATACACTCTTTCCCTGACAGCCCTTGCTGCCATCAGGGAATGTTTCGGAGCCGGGACTTTACTTGGCACACCTGTATTCGGACCGTGGTTTCATCCATTTACATTCATGGTTCAGGCTCCCGGTGCCTTTGTCTGCCTTGGACTGATGCTCTGCATTATGAATATAATAGGCAGTAAATAAAAAAGGAGACATTAAACAATGGAAAATTATATCGTTCTTGCCATAAGCTGTATTTTTGTAAATAATATTCTCCTTGCCCAGTACCTTGGAAACTGTCCTTTTCTCGGCACATCAAAGAAAATGGAAACAGCAGTAGGTATGGCAATGGCTGTTATCTTTGTTCTTGTTATGGCTGGGATCATGGCATGGATAACAACTAATTATTTCTTAAAACCACTCAATCTTGAGTATCTGACAACAATATCATATATTCTTGTTATTGCATCCCTTGTGCAGTTTGTTGAAATGTTTCTTAAAAAAAGTATTCCTGCTCTTTATTCAGGACTTGGTATCTTTCTGCCTCTGATCACAACCAATTGTGCCGTGCTTGGTGTGTGCCTGATCAACCTCAAGGAAGATTATACATTTCTCCAGGCTGTGGTTGCCTCATTCAGTTATGCTGTTGGCTACGGACTTGCCCTTGTGCTTTTTGCCGGTTTAAGGGAAAGAATCAATATAGCAAGGGTTCCACAACCCCTGCAGGATACTTCCCTTGGCCTTGTCACCGCTGGGATGCTTTCCCTTGCTTTTTTTGCATTCAAGGGAATGGCCTGATTTAACGGCCATCAGGCCGATCTGAACTGCGTTACAGCGCCTCAAAGGATCAAAGATTCTGGCGAACATAAAAAGAGCATTTGGCACTTTATCAAAAGTGAGCTCTTTCTTATAAACTGCCATGAGGCAGATCTGAACTGCGTTACACTGCCTCTCAACGAACAAAGAAAGGTATCAGTTGCTTTATCAAAAATGAGTTTTTTTTTATAAATGAAATACTTCACATTCAGGCATAAAACACTGTTCGTATTTTGCAGCCTTCTGTTTTTTTTCCATTTTTCAACTCCTGCTTCAGGTTCCTCCTTTCAAAAGGAAATCTCCTTTTACGGTAAAACCATGGGAACCTATTACAGTGTCAGGGTTGTTTCAGCAGGTCATTTGAATAAAGTCAGACTTAAACAGGACGTGGATGTCTGCCTTAAAATGGTGAACAAAAGCATGTCCTGCTTTGTGCCGGATAGTGAAATTTCAAATTTTAACAGAACAGGGGCGGGCAGGATATTTAAAATATCCAATGATTTTTACAGGGTTATGCTCCAGTCTGAAAAGCTGTTTAAGCTTACAAACGGAGCATGGGATGGTACTGTAAAACCCCTTGTTGATATCTGGGGATTCGGAACTGCAGGAGATACGGACAAGATCCCTGATAAGACAAAAATCCTTAACCTGCTGAAGCATACCGGCTTTGACAAAATTATTATAGGGAAAAATACACTTCTTAAGAAAAAATCCTCTGTAACTCTTGACCTTGCCTCGATTGCAAAGGGATATGGTGTCGATTCCGTTGGCAGATATCTTAAAAATTCAGGGTTCAATGATTTTGTCATTGATATTGGCGGAGAAGTATATGCCTCGGGAGAGAAAAAAGACGGGCATCCCTGGATAATTGGAATCAGCAGGCCCGATGAAAGTTTTTTTTCCCGCTCCCCGCTTTACTTGAAAATAAAGCTTGAAAATAAGGCCATTGCCACCAGTGGTGATTACAGGAATTTTTTTAAAGTCAAAGGGAAAATTTTTTCCCATATTATTGATCCTGTAACTGGATACCCCATTGATAACGGCGTGGTAAGCGCATCTGTAATTGCGGATAACTGCACCTTTGCCGACGGACTTGCAACGGCTCTCATGGTTATGGGCCATCAAAAGGGGCTTGCCCTGGTGAAC
>WGCX01000159.1 GCA_015493575.1 Desulfobacteraceae bacterium
CTTTACAAAATTTATTATGTACGGTAACAGTTTCATGGGAAATCCTCCTATAAGTAGTTTTTCCCATTTTTAATTATACTATTTGACGGAGAATGTCTCGTAAAAAATGAACTGGGCACGTTTTTTCACACTAATCCGCGAAGAGCCAAAACAATCTGCCCATGTCCATTCAACGTGCTGCAAAGGAATTTGCAAAACCTCTTGCAGGATCATCAGCTGCGACTATTATTATTTTCATACCGCTGGCATTTTTAAGCGGGGTAACAGGTTCCTTTTTTAAAGCCTTATCGCTTACCATGGCAAGTTCTCTGATTGTATCTTTTTTAATGGCCTGGCTTGCCGTACCGTTATTATCAGAGTATCTGCTGCGCAAAGAAGATGCTGAGAAAGATGACAACGGACCGATATTCAGCGGTATTCTGAAAGGCTACAAGGCCTTAATGAAACGCTTAATGCATCGTCCCTTATGGATATTCATTATTGTCATTCCTTATCTTATTTTGTCCTGTACTGCTTATAAACAGGTGGGTTCCGGTTTTATGCCGCACATGGACGAAGGAGGCTTTGTCCTTGATTTTCTTTCACCGCCCGGAACATCGCTTGGTGAGACCGATCGTATGGTAAACCAAATCGAAAAAATCATCATGGCCAATCCTGCCGTGGCAACCTATTCCAAACGTACCGGAGGAGGCCTGGGCGGCAGCCTTCATGAGTCAAATGAAGGAGATTTCTTTGTCCGCCTCAAGCCTATGCCAAGGCCACCCATCGACAAAATAATGGATGAAATACGAACTGAAATAAAAAGAAAAGTACCCGGGCTGAAAACAGATCTTATACTGTTAATGGAGGATCTTATAGGTGATCTTACTTCAGTTCCCCAACCCATTGAGATCAAACTCTACGATGATAATTTCCATGAATTAATGAGAATAGCGCCAAAGGTTGCCTCAGCAATAAGGAAAATCAAAGGAGTGGTTGATGTTAACGACGGAATTGTAGTTGCAGGAGATGCCTTGAGTATTCAAATTAATCGGGAAAAAGCTGCACTGGAAGGTGTTAATCCTGACAATATAACTCAGCAGTTGCAGGCCTGGCTCACCGGAGTTGTAACGACCCAGGTACAAAAGGGTATAAAACTTGTGGATATCCGTGTCTGGACTCCGAAAAAAGTCCGGCGTACAGCTGCGGACCTGAAAAAAATGCAGTTAAGAGCTCCTGACGGGCATTTGTTCCCGTTAAAAAGGATTGCCTGCATCAAAACTCTTACAGGACGGCCCCAGATCAACCGGGATAATCTGAAACGCATGATTGCCGTTACCGGCCGTATCAGCGGACGTGACATGGGCTCTGTGATCCGTGATGTTAAGACGGTACTGGCAGAACAGGGCCTTCTACCCAAAACAATGTATTTTGAGCTTGGCGGCCTGTATAAACAGCAGCAAATCGCATTTAAGGGGCTTATTGCAGTATTTGCCGCTGCAGTAGGCCTTGTATTTCTTCTCCTCCTGTTTCTGTACGAAGAGTTCACCGTAACATTTTCTATTCTTTTAATGCCTTTGCTTGCCATTGGCATGGTGTTCACAGGTTTGTGGGTAACAGGCATTGAGCTGAATATAACGGCTATGATGGGCATGACCATGATAGTGGGTATAGTTACCGAAGTGGCCATTTTTTATTTTTCCGAATATAAAGATCTGTTAAGCAGGGGGCTTGGGCAGACAGAAGCTTTAATTCAGGCCGGCGTTAACAGACTAAGGCCCATTACCATGACCACACTTGCATTTTTTCTCGCCTTAATACCTCTGGCTCTTGCCATGGGACAGGGATCACAAATGCAGCAGCCCCTTGCCATAGCCATTATCTCAGGCCTTTTGGTTCAAATACCCCTCATTGTTATTGTAATGCCGATTGTCTATAAAATTATGGCAGGAATCAGGAATGATAAATAAAGGTCTACAACACCATATCGGGCGGCACTCAACCCATTTACCTTTCTATAATTTCCTGTTTTTTTGATCGGTATTCTGCCCATAATAAAGAGCAACTTTTTATTTATCGGTTGTATAAAAATTGATCCATGTTGATTTTCCTGCACCTTACAACCATGACAGGGCAAAACTTTTTTTCTCCCATTCATCTTCCTGTAATCTTTGATGCGTATAATACAGAGATAATATTAAATCTGCCGGCTCTGCATGCACTACCTGTTTTTTTGGACAGACTGCAGCAGTTCGGTATCATACTAAAGGAGATAACGGGACATGGCAGGTTCAGATAATATTTTCTGCGGTAAAACCTTTTAGGGAACTGGAAGAAAATAATATACGTATATTGTGCAGTATTTTTGTTCGTTTTCAAGGCGTGATGACAGGTGCATAGTCGAACTATGTGCCTGTTATCACAACAGAGAAAACGGGCAAAAGGGCAAACAGGATGCGTAAATTATTTTTTGGAAGTTCCCTTATGCCCGCGAAAAGACAAATAACGGATTAAGCAATCAGATTAAAAATGATTTACACCGGAAACATATGGCAAAAATAACCATGAATAACAGATTTAAAATTAGGTCTGAATCTGACCAGGGACAGGATAAGATATCCGGCAGGTTGCCTTTCAGACTGTTTTTCAGGTTATCTCCAGGATTGATGATATCAATTTACAATTTAATCCTTATTTTATTTTTTGCTTTGATTCTGCCCTTTCTTCCGCTTATTTATTTATTTTCAAAAAAAAGACGGCAGAATATGATCCAGCGCATGGGGTTTTATACCGGCATTCATCCCGGGAAAACGGGAAAAAAAAGGATCTGGATACATGCACTTTCCATGGGAGAAGTAAAATCTGCAATCCCCCTTGTGGAAATACTCAGAAAGAAAAATTCTGAAGCTGATATTATTTTTACCATCAGCACAAAAACCGGATTTGATCTCGCAGAATCTCTTTTCTCCCGGAAACCATCCCTTAAAGACATAGAAACAGCTTATTTCCCTTTTGATTTTATTTTCAGTGTAAAAAGGGTGATATCATTGATAAATCCCGACTTGGTTATACTTGTGGAATCAGATATCTGGCCTAATTTTCTATGGGTGCTTCACAGCAAAAAAATACCTGTCTGCCTTGTCAATGCAAGGATGTCAGACCGTTCACAAAAAGGATACCTTCATTTCCGGCATCTTTTCAAAAATGTTTTTTCACGCTTCACCATGATTTTTGCCCAGACAAAAACAGATGCAGAGAAATTTACAGGCCTTGGGGTTCCTGCCGGAAAAATATTCGTCACCGGAAATATCAAATTTGATCAGAAACAGCCTCTCATCTCCCATGAAAAAATCGCATCCTGGAGGAATCTTCTTGATTTATCCGAAAAAAAGCCTGTCATAATTGCAGGCAGTACGCATCCCGGAGAAGAAAAATCCCTTGCCGATTTTTACACTGATATCAAAAAAGAACATCCCGGAATGATCTTGATCCTTGCTCCACGCAATCCTGAACGTGCATGTGCTATTGCTGACGATTATATGAGAAAGGGAATAGATGTTTCTTTACTTACCGATATAGAAAAAGGGAAAAAACCTTTAAGCGTAATTATCGTGGACAGGCTTGGGATTCTCGCCGAAATGTATGCACTGGCGGACATCGCATTTATAGGCGGATCAATGGTACCGGAAGGCGGGCATAACCCTCTGGAACCGGCCTGCTTTTGTAAACCAATTCTTTTTGGCCCGAACATGACTGATTTTACTGATATTGCCGATATGCTGATTTCCGGAAAAGGGGCTTTAATAATTCATAATACCGAGGAATTATGCCATGCTGTTCACATTCTTATGAAAGATGATGCCATGCGGAAAACCATGGGGAATAATGCAGCAGGAGTGTTCCATGCCAATAGCGGCGCCACTCTCTGTACTTTAACTGGATTGCAGGCCATAAAAACATTTTGACAAATAACAGGCCAAAGGGCAAATTAAAGGCAATACAGACGGTGGAAGAATTTCTTTACAGAGTAATAAAAATTTTTGTTATGGCCCTTGGCATCCTGCCCCGCATAGTTCAGAAATTCATGGCAGATTTAATAGGCATTATATGGTTTAAATCGGATAAAAGGCATTGCAGGGTTGTTGCGGAGAACATATCCATGGCATTTCCCGATAAAACCGGTTCCCGTGAAATTTCCCTGATGACAAAACAGGTTTTCAAAAATATTGCTCTGATTCCCTTTGAGGTGGGCTGGTGCAAAAGGCTGAACAGGGATCAGCTTTCCCGGTATTTTACGCTGAAGGGTCTAAAAAATATCAAAGATGCCCATGAAAAGGGAAAGGGTGTTATTGCCGTTTCCTGTCATATGAGTAACTGGGAACTTCTTGTTGCCGGTGCTGCAATGAGCGGATTTAATTTTTATGGTCTTTACAGAAAACTTGATTTTCAACCTTTGGAGCGTTTTATGCTGGAAAGCCGTCAGCGTCTCGGTACAATTATGATTCCCCTTGGCGGGGCAAGCCGTAAACTTGACGGCATTCTTAAAAATAAAGGGGTGGTTGGAACACTTCTTGACCAGAACATGGACTGGTACCAGGGGGTATATGTGAATTTTTTTGGCCGTCCCGCCTGCACTCACAGGGGAGTGGCTTCACTTGCCATACGGACAGGAGCACCGGTTATACCGTTTTTCATTGCAAGGGAAAACAAAAAATTTGTGATTGAATTCGGACCGGAAATTCCTCCGTCCCGGACAGGGGATATCACAAAGGATATTGAAGCAAATACTCAAAACTATACAAAAGCCATTGAGGCAATTATACTTCGTCATCCTGACCAGTGGTTCTGGGTTCACAACCGGTGGAAAACCAAAAATTTCTGCCCGTGGCCGAGGCAGACAGAAAAATAAGAACCATGTCCCTGAAACCCGATACCATAAACAATCATCTCCGGCATCCCCGGATACTTATCCGTGCTGCAAACTGGGTGGGTGATGCCATCATGACCACGCCTGTTATCAGGGCTATTAAAAAAAAATATCCCCATTCCCATGTCACACTTTTATCAAAACCATGGGTGGCCCCTGTTTTTTTTAACAATCCATATATTGATGAAATTATGGTCTATGATGATAAAAACCGTCATACAAAGGGCATGGGAACACTTAGGCTTGCAAAGGATTTAAGGCAAAAGAAATTTGACATTGCCGTATTGATGCAGAATGCGTTTGAGGCAGGCCTTATCACTTTTTTCGCAGGCATTCCTATAAGACTCGGATATAACACAGATGGTCGAGGGCTTCTCCTGCATCCCGGTGTACCAATGAACCCGGTTATGAAAAAAGGCCATCTCATAGATTATTACCGTGGGATACTTAAAGGGGCGGGACTTGAAGATGACGGCAGAAAACTTGATCTGTTCATTACAACTGATACCATGAATCAGGCAAGGCAGATCCTTGATTCAAATAATGTTGATTTTAAAAAACCTGTTATAGGCATAAATCCCGGGGCCACAGGGGGAACTGCAAAACGCTGGTTTCCCCGTCGTTTTGCCAGGCTTGCAAAACGATTATCCAACAGATACAAAGTGAAAATAATTATTTTTGGCGGGCCGGATGACACTTCTCTTGGGGAGTTTTATAAGAAACACATTACTAAAAAAGAGAATAGTAATCCTTTTGCTTTTGGATATTTATCCTCTAACACTTTGTTTGAAAAATAAATTGTAAATATCAAATCAATAATATTTTGTTTCCATTTGGTTGACAATTCAGTAATAGACGACAAATTTTTTAAATCATCAGTAGTGGTCGGTTTATTTTAAATAAGTTTTATATGCGTAGTTCCTCCGCTGGAGGACTAACAGTTCGTTGTGCATAAAACCGACCAGTCATGTTATATTCGCGCTCAAAGGCTTCATTTTAACATTCGACTTTATTTACTGAATCAATAATTCATGTGCCTGCTATACCCCTATACCCTATAAACAGTATTTGTTAGAATACGTGATAGTTCCTTATTGTTGAATTCATGTCATAAAAACCAAAAAGATCTTTGGGTTGCGGGCATAGCCCGCTTCAGTTTTATTTCGATTAATTTTCACAAGCCACAAGTTTCATGCCTAACTCGTCAGCTTTTCTTGCTAACATTCTCAAAGTCTTTTGCCTGTTGGATTTATTCAAATACTGTTCTCCAAGGTCTTTATATTTGTCTCCATGTTTTATGATGTTGTAAATAGCTTTTGCAATTCTATGGGCTATGGCAACAATTGCCTTTTTCGCACCTCGCCTGGATTTCAGCTTATAGTACTTAGCCTTATAATATGACCCCTTTTTTTTGATTGCAGCCCATGCAACCTGGACTACAATTGTTTTGAACGGATGATTGCGAACTGCATTCCTACCGCTTTTACGTTTCCCTGCACTTTCATTATTCCCAGGGCACAAACCTGACCACGAAACAAAGGCTGACATGGTTTTGAATTCGTTCATTGTTACCCCTACCTCTCCTATTATGGATTGTGCCGATTTCTTATCAACACCTGGAATTTCATCTAACCGATTCAACAAATCTTTGTAATCTTGTGTAAGAAATTCCAACCTGACATTTATTTCCGCAATCTTCTTTTGAAACACATTTATAATATCCATCATTGCGACGAGTTGGAATCGGTGATGATCTTTGAAATATCCGTGAAGACTTTGATACAATTCATGCGTTTTCTTTTTGAGACAGCCACGGCTGCATTCTTCCACATTTTTTAAACTCAGGTCTTTGTCGCTGCATAATAGATCAATCAGGTTAAGACCTGTCAATCCAAATAAATCTGAAACTATGGAATCTATTTTGATATTTGCGGTAATAAATAACTTATGAACTCGTCGTTTATAATCAGCAAGTGATTCGGTGTATGTTTTCCTCAACCGGCTTAATTCCCTCCATTCCCGAACATTCTCAGGTGGGATGAAACTTCCTTTTACCAAACCGTGCCGAAGCAATCCGGCAAGCCACTTGCTATCACATATATCAGTCTTTCGACCAGGAACATTTTTAATATGCCTGGCATTCACTAAAACCACTTTCATCGTATTCTCAACAGTATTATAGACAGGGTGCCAATATACTCCTGTACTTTCCATTGCTATAATTGGACAATTATTTTCAAGCAACCAATCTCTCATTCTTTTTAAATCATGAGTGAAAGATGAAAACTCCCGAATCTCATGCTGCTCAACACCTGCATCATCCACTGTAATCAAACAAGCGGAAATTTTATCTTTATGAACATCCAAACCACAACAAACTGGGTGCATAA
>WGCX01000160.1 GCA_015493575.1 Desulfobacteraceae bacterium
GTATCTGTATAAGACTCTTTGATGAAGATGATTATGGTGCAAGGCCTCTTTTTACCCCGCCTGAAATTTTAAGGAGTAATCTTGCAGAGGTTATTTTAAGGATGATCTCTCTTAATCTCGGGGATGTTGCATCTTTTCCCTTTATTGATGCACCTTCTCCCAAAAGCATAAAAGACGGATTTGATACTTTACTTGAGCTTGGTGCAATTAAAAAAAATGTACCATTTAAGGAAAAGAATAAAATTGACAAAGGGCGGAATAAAAATTTTGCAGTACAGCATGGAAAACACACAGGACAGCAGCGCAAAAAATCTGTCTTAACCGGTAAAACAAGATACGTTTTAACTTCAAACGGGAAAATAATGGCAGGGATTCCGGTGGACCCGAAATTATCAAGGATTCTTATTGAAGCGGACCGTGCCGGATGCCTTGAAGAGGCCTTAATAATTGTTTCAGCTTTATCAATTGCAGATCCAAGACAGCGGCCCAGGGATCATGCCCATGCAGCCGATGAAAAACACAGAGCTTTTGATGATCCTTCTTCCGATTTCATCACATTTTTAAATATATGGAAGGCGTATAAAAGGGCGGAAGGATACTTAAAAACAAGGTCAAAACTCAAAAAATTCTGCAGTGAAAATTTTCTTTCGTTTAAGCGCATGCGTGAGTGGCAGGATATACAGAGACAGATAAGACTGGTTTTAAGAGAACATGGAATCAATGGTGAAAAAAAGCTGCCTTTTCCAAAGGGGACAAAGGGACTTAAGGCAAAACAGTATGAAATCGGGGGGGCTTTTTACACGGCACTTCACAAGGCGTTTTTATGCGGATATCTTGCCAATATTGCAAGAAAAAAGGAAAAAAACATATTTAATGCAGCCAAGGGACAGAAAGTTGTTGTTTTTCCGGGCTCCGGTCTTTTTGGAAAGGCGGGAACATGGATATTTGCAGGTGAGTTTGTCGAGACAAGTCAGGTTTTTGCAAGAACCATTGCCAACATAGATCCGGACTGGCTTGAAGAACTGGGAAAAGATCTTTGCACCTATACATGGTCCTGCCCGCACTGGGAAAAAAACAGGGGCGAAGTTGTGGCTGATGAGCAGGTTTCTCTTTTCGGCCTTGTTATAACTGCTCAAAGAACGGTGGCATATGGAAAAATTAACCCTGAAGAAGCAGGCGAAATATTTATAAGGGATGCCCTTGTAAAAGGGGATATCATTAAAAAATTTCCTTTTATGGAGCATAATCAGGCCATCATTGATCAATTACAGGAGATTGAAGATAAAACAAGGAAAAGGGATATCCTTGCATCAGATGATGATATTTTTCTTTTTTACCGGAACAGGCTTGAAAAGGATTTTTATAATTTAAGAACCTTTGCAAAATTTTTAAAGGATAAAGAAGATGATTCCTTTTTAAGGATGAATATAGAAGATCTCTGTAAAAAATCTGTGTGCCGGGATGAGATCGCAAAATTTCCCGATTTTCTTGATACAGCGGCAGGGAAACTTGAACTGGATTACGATTTTAAACCGGGGAGTGAAAAAGACGGAGTGACATTGAAAATTTTTTCTGCATCGGTTCCGTCAGTACACCCTGATACCGTTGACAGGCTCGTACCGGGCCTTTTTAAGGAAAAAATTATCGCTTTGATTAAGAATCTGCCAAAAAAATACAGGATTAAGCTTGTTCCTGTTTCTGCAAAGGCTGAAATCATAGTCAAAGAGATGCCGGATACGACAAGGCCTCTTTTTGCTGAATTAACATCCTTTGTGAAAAAACGGTTTAATGCGGATGTGCCCTGTTCTGTCTGGTCTGAAAAGGAAATTGACGATCATCTCAGGATGCGTATTTCAATAAGAAACAGCAGTGGAAAGGAGATTGCCGTCTCAAGGGAAAAATCGCTGTTAAAGGATTTTTCCCGTAAAAAAATGTCATCGGGCAGTGGCTTTGAGGAAAAAAGAAAATTTTTTGAAAAGGACAATATCAAATCGTGGGATTTCGGTGATATTGATCAACATATATTAATTGAGGATGAAAACAACCTGTCCTACCGTGTTTTCCCGGGCCTTGAAAATAAAGGCGGAACAATAGGCCTCAGACTATTCAGAATAAGAAAAGATGCTGAAAAAGCACATGTAAAAGGTGTGATGCAATTATATTTTATCTGTTTTCCAGATGATTTTGATGCACTTAAAAAAGATATAAGATCATCTAACTGTGTCAAAAAACATGCCAATATTTTTGGAGGGTCAAAGAAATTTGCAGAAAATTTATTTTATTCTCTTTCAAAATTATTATTTGCAAAAAATATCAGAACTCAGATTGAATTTCACGAATATGCAGAGAAAATGATTCCGCTTCTATACAGGAAAGGACAGGATTTTCTCGGTATTGCAGCAGCTCTTTGTGAAGAATACAGAAAAACATTTTCCATTATTGAAACCATAAGTCTTAAAAATTTAAACCGTCCGCGTGTTATGGGACTCATGGATATGCTTGAAAAGGATCTTCTATCCCTTGTACCTGAAAATTTTCCCTTAATTTATGATTCCCACAGAATGAAAAATCTTAAGCAATATGTTGCAGCCCTTGGAATCAGGGCTGCAAGGGGTGCGGAAGAACCTTTAAAAGATGCTGAAAAGGCAGGGAAAATAGAAAAATATAAGCAGATGCTTGACAGGATGCTGTCTGATCTTTCTCCGGAGGCATCAATGGAAAAGGCAAAAGCTGTTGAGGATTTTTTCTACATGGTGGAAGAGTACAAGATCTCCGTATTTGCACAGGAGTTGAAAACCAATATGAAAATATCCCCGAAACGGCTTGATGCCCAGTGCCGGTGTATAAAGGAAATGGCTTAAAAAAAGGTTCAGGCGATTTCTATCCTTTATTTCAATATCTGCTTGGTATACAATTTTTGCAAATTGCATTCCCGGACAGGTTCCGGGGTCAAATACATATCGTCCTTTAAGCCGTTATTGATTTTATATGCGGGGGCCAAATTATCTCTATTTGATACATTTGTTTTTTTGCATTGATTGGAAAAATTGTTTAGGGTATAGTCTGAATTGTTCAAATTAAATATCTTATTTTTTTAGAACATGATTTTTTAGAGTTCGGTCGTTTCTTTTAGATAGATTGCAACTGGCGGGGTAACAGTTAACCTTGTTTGATATTAAACACATATCCAAGATAATAGATCATGAATGAGAATATAATAAAAACGATCCTTGTTGTTGATGATGAGGAAGGAATCAGGGAAATTGTAAAAGATTTTTTTGAAAGAAAGGACTATACTGTCTATACTGCTGGAAACGGTATTGAAGCCCTTGAAATTCTGAAGCAAACAAGGCCCGGGTGTTGTTTTACCGATATCAATATGCCAAAGATGGATGGTCTGGAACTTGCCGAGCAGATAAGAAAAATGGATAATACGTTGCCCGTTGTTATAATGACGGGATTTCCTTCCCTTGATAATACGATCAGAACACTTAAAAACGGAGTTGTGGATTATCTTATCAAACCGGTCAGTCTTGATCAGATGGAGCTTTGTTACATGAGAATTGTAAGAGAGCGCTCTCTGTTTGTTGAAAATTTAATTTTAAAAGAAGAGGTGGAAAAACAGGAACGAATTAAAATTTTGAACAATGAACTGGTTGCCCGTGTTGATGAACTCAATGTGATGAATCGGATCATGGATGACTTTTCAGGTGCAGTTTCCAGTAATGATATTTTTGCCAAAGTTGTTGATCTCGGTGTGGATGTGCTTGATGCAGAAGATGTGAGTTTCTATATTTATAACGAGGAGACATCTTCCCTTGTTTTTATGAATAGTGCAGGACTGAATAAAAATATGGGAGAACAGCTTTCAACGTCATTTGAGAAGTTTATTATAGATGTAATTTCAGACGATCAACCCTGTCTTGTTTCGAATAACATGGGGAAGACCGGGATACCAGCTGATATTTTATCATTAATCGTTGTCCCATTGAAAATAAGAAATAAAACATTTGGTGTTGTCACAGGGTCTGTTTTTAATGGAAAAAGGCGGTTTAATGATAAAGATATTTATTATATGAAATTTATTACCCAGAAAGCAGCCACTGCCATTGAAAATATGGCTCTTTACGAGAATATTTATGATAATCTTTTTGCGACTCTCTATGCATTTGTAGCTGCCCTTGAAGCGCGGGATCCCTACACAAGAAGGCATTCATCCAGAGTAACTGAATTCAGCCTTTTAATGGGAAAAAATATGAATTGTTCAGATGAAGAAATGGACATACTCAATGTTGCAGGTCAGCTTCATGATATCGGTAAAATTGGAATCAGGGATGATATCCTTTTAAAGCCGGGCAGGCTCACCCGTGATGAGTATGAAAAAATAAAGGAACATCCGGTCATAGGCGCTGATATAGTGGCTAAACTCGGGCTTTGGAACAGGGAACAGAATATTATCAGGCATCATCATGAAAAATATGACGGTACGGGTTATCCCGATGGTTTAAAGGGAGAGGAAATCCCAAAACTTGCAAGGATTCTTTCCATGGCTGATGCCTTTGATGCCATGGCTTCAGACCGTGCCTACAGACAGGGAATGGAAAAAGCAAAGGTCATATCTATTATAATGGAATGTTCCGGGTCTCAGTTTGATCCGTACATTGCGAAAATTTTTTTAGATATGCTTGATCAGATGCCCTGGCCATATGACCTTTAATGACTTGTTTTTATTTTGTAAAATATGGTATTTTGTAAACAGTGAAGCACGTGGGGCTATGGAGGGACTGCAGTGAAACATAATCAAGGGGAAAACAGGCGCAGGAATATCAGGGTTGATTTTAAAACGCGTATTGTTATAAAAACAGGAGAACAGAAAATAGAGGCATATGGTAACTCAAGGGATTTGAGCCTTAAAGGTGTTTTTGCCTATACGGATCAGAAATTACCTGCAGGAACAAACTGCAGTGTTAAAATTTTGCTTTCAGGGGGCGTTGATGATATTGAACTTAATATGGCAGCTGAGGTAAAAAGAGTGGAACAAGATGGCCTTGGTATCGCTTTTGGGCCAATGGATCTCGACAGCTATACTTATCTTAGAAATATAATACGGTATAATTCAGATGACTTTTATGAAATTTAAAGGTAAACAATATGGATGTGAGGTTAATTAACCCATTTATTAATGCCACAGCAAATGTTATTGAGACAATGGCATTTATGAAAATTAAGGCTGGACGGCCATATCTTAAGAAAGACAGTGTGGCAAAAGGTGATGTTACAGGGGTTATTGGTCTTACCGGGGTTGCAAACGGGACAATTTCAGTTACTTTTCAGGAAAGATGTATCCTGAAAATAGTCTCAAATATGTTTGATGAAGAGATGAAAGTATTGAACGAGGAAATAGCTGATGCCGTAGGTGAGTTAACCAATATGATTTCAGGTCAGGCAAGAAAGGAACTGGAAGAGACAGGAAAAATTTTTCATGCTGCCATTCCATCCGTGATTACAGGGAAAAACCACACTATCTCCCATTTTACATCAGGGCCTAAAATTGCAATTCCTTTTTATACGGATGATGGTAATTTTACTATTGAGGTCTGCTTTGATAAATAGACATAAGCTTAACAGCAAAGTAGGAGGTTTCAACTAATGGACACATCCATCAAGGTTTTGATTGTGGACGATTTTGCAACCATGCGCAGGATTTTGAAAAATATTTTAAAGCAGTTGGGCTTTAAAAATATCCTTGAAGCCGATGACGGTACAACGGCTCTTGAAGTTCTGGAAAAACAGGATATTGATCTTATTATTTCTGACTGGAACATGCCGAAAATGACTGGACTTGATCTTCTTAAAAGAGTCAGGGCAGATAAAAAATATTCAAAACACCCTTTCCTGATGGTGACTGCTGAAGCGCAGAAACAGAATGTTATTGAGGCTGTACAGGCAGGTGTGTCAAATTACGTTGTTAAGCCTTTTACTGCTGAGGCTATTTCGGAAAAATTAAAGAAGATCATAAAATGATTTCTGCCAAGCTTTCTGAGCGTGAGAAAAAAAAATCAGGAGAATCAGAAACAGATAAATTTTTCTGTAATGCCATCGCAGGTGCGAGCAGGCCGATAATGGAGCTTTTTTCCATAATTAAAAAAGTTTCTGTTTCCGATTCATCCATATTGATCACAGGGGAGAGTGGAACCGGTAAAGAACTTGTTGCACGCACCATACACATCAACAGTCCGAGGAAAAACGGGCCCATGGTTGTGATTAATTGTGGGGCTATACCGGGTGAGCTCCTTGAAAGTGAACTTTTCGGTCATGAGAAAGGTGCTTTTACCGGTGCGCACAAAGCGAGAACAGGTCGATTTGAACTTGCTGACAATGGTACTATTTTTCTTGATGAGATAGGTGATATGAGCCCTGATCTTCAGGTAAAACTTTTAAGGGCTCTTCAGGAGAGAAAAATTGAACGTGTGGGTGGAACAAGTTCAATTGATGTTAATATCAGGATTCTTTCAGCAACCAATAAAGACCTTGCTGCATCCATGGAACATGGATCATTCCGTGAAGACCTTTTTTACAGACTTAATGTGATTCCCATACACATTCCTCCTCTGCGGGAACGTATATCAGATATTCCCCTGCTTATTGATCATTTTCAACAGAAACTTGTACAGAGAACAATGTATGATTATAAAATAAAGAAATTTTCAACTGTAGCTCTCAAGGCGATGACACAATACTCATGGCCTGGAAATGTAAGAGAACTTGAGAATTTAATAGAACGTCTTTCTGTCATGGTTGACGGCCCTGTCATAGACCTGCATGATCTTCCGGAACATATAATTAATAATTCAAATGTTTCATTATCCTCAAATGCTATTGAAACAATTGTTGACAATGGAATCGGGTTTAATGAGGCGGTTGAATCCTATCAGAAAGCTCTGATCATATATGCATTGAAGCAGACCGACTGGGTGAAGGCCAGAGCGGCTGATCTTCTGAAAATGAACAGGACCACACTTGTTGAAAAAATCAAAAAAATGAAGATAGAACCTGAGAATGGTCCGTTTCTTTAACCGCCTTGATGCGGGTTATGAAATTCTTTCAAAATTCTTTGAATGAATGATGTCACAATTTTGACAGATAAAAGCGTAAAAATCAGGAAATCCAGTATTTTTTATTTTAAGTTTATCGTTATTCAAATTGGCAGGTAAAGATGTATGGCTGTGCCAGGTCTGTCCCGTCTAAGGTCTTTTGTTGTTTTCAAGCGTTTAAAATATCCGGTTTATTTTTTGAATTATGAATTTAATGGGTTTAATATTATTATTTTAAAGTGGATGGTATGCTCATTGCAGGATATTTTTTTAATTGGGCTTACAGCTCGTGTTGTTCCAAAAGGATATTGATCGGCCTGTTTATTTTGATTTAAAGGATTTGAATCAAAACTGTTTTTTGCATATTTTGTTTAAGATTCTGATTTTTTTTAAAAAACTTGAATAGAATTCAAATAAGACCATGACAGTCAGTTCAGACGGATAGGGAAAAAATGGCGGTTGCAAGTAGAAAATTTGATGGTGGAATTCGCAGAATTATTGTTTTTCTGTTGCTGTCTGTTTTGTCCTTTCTGATTTTTACCTGGAAAGTGATGGCCGGAGAAGCTGTGCTGAATAAAATTATCTTCAGTGACAAATCCAATTCTTTAAATCTTTTCTTAACAGAAAAAAATCCATTCAAGGTTATTAAAATAGGTGATAGAGAGATTCTTATCGCTTTGAAAAATGTAAAAACTAACCAAAATACTTTTATTTCAGGCAAAAAAGGTTCAATTGTAAAAAATATTACAATTGAACATCTTCAAAGGCATGTCCTTGCATTAATAGTAAACTGCACAGGAAATCCGGGTTCTGCCAAGTCGTCATGGAACAGGCTGCATCCTGTACTTACAATACGTTTCGGAAATAAAAAAAAAAGGAGTGTTAAAAATAGAAAAAATAACCACCGGGCTATTATCAATGTCAGGAAAAAAGATATAAAAAGTATTAATCAAAATAAAAAAACAGTAAAAAACAGATCAGATAATACAAAAAAAACAAAGCAGACTGCCCTGTCTCTGAATAGTGCGCCTGCCCCCCGTAAGTCTCTTGCAGTGAGTGCAATTGGAAAAATTTATATACCAAAAAAGAGAAAGAAGAGTATTTTTTCAGGCGATGTCAGCGACCTTCTTATTAAGGCCGATATTTCGGGATGTTCTTCTGATATATTGATTCAAAGTGTAAATTTTTTAAAGGCTCAATTATATCAGAAAGGATTTAATCTTTTGAATGATTATATAAAAAAAGGGGGCGGGAATTGTTATGAACAGGCATATTTTTTAAGAGCTTTTGCACTTATGAGATATGTCGGTCACAATGACGGCAAACGGTTGATGCGGGCAGCAGATTTGTTCCAGGAGGCCCTTGTTGATTTTCCGGATTCAAAGTTTACTCCATTTGCCTTTGCGTCCCTTGGTCTGATACATTTCTATCTTGGTAATTCTGCCCTTGCAGAGGGGTTTTTCAATATTGTTGTCAATGATTATGGCAATTATCCCGGGATTCCAGAAGTTTTATATTTTCTCGGAAAGATATATGGAGATCTGGGTTTTCATGAAAAGGCACTTGCCTACTATAAAAGAGTTTTTGAAGACCTGCCGTACAATACATATACAATGGATGCCGGTATTGGTGTTGGCAGGGAATTGTTCGGGGAAAAGCAGTACATTAATTCTTTGAGAATTTTATCCTATGTTGTAAAGAAAAATCCTGAAGAACTTTATAAATCATCTGAACTTCTTCTGATAATGGGAAATGCAAATTTTGAACTTGGAAGAAGCCAAAAGGCAAGAAAGAGATTAACAAGGGCTCTAAATGTTTTCCCGGATGCAGGTTCCAAAGATATGATTCTGACCCATATTGGTGAGACCTATGCAATGGAGAAAAATTATGATCGGGCTGAACGTGTTTTCAGATTTGTCATGGCAAAATTTCCAGGAGGTGAAGGCTATATTGCAAGCGCAATGGAACTTGCAAAGTATTTGAAAGACAGATCTGAGAAAGAAAAAATTTATAATATGATTAAAAAGGAATTTTCTGATAATAAAATGGCGGGCGTTGCCATGATGAGACTTGCAGAACTTTATAATCAATACGGGGAATATGAAAAATGCATAAAAGAAATTGAGCACCTCCTGTCAACCCATCCAAGGGGGTTGAGGTATGATGCTGTAAAACTCATGCAGAAGGCCTATGAATCTCTTTTTGATAAACAGCTTAAATCCGGGAATTACCCGGAAATTCTAAATGAGTATGAGAAACAACAGGCTATTATTGATAGACTGGACAGCAGGAAAATAGCTTTAAGTGTAGGCCTGGCCTATGAAAAGGCGCACCTTAATGACCAGGCTTTTAATCAATTGATAAAAGCGTATAAATTATATACAAGATCGTCAAGACCGCCTGAACTTCTTTTTGGCCTTGGTGTTGTAATGGATGATTCGGGTCGTAAAGATGACGCATTGAAAATTTTAAAAGCTTTTGCCATGCGTTTTCCAGACAATGCCAATGCCGCAGAGGCCTGGCAGCGAAGGGGAGATATTTTGCTTGACAAAAAGGAACCTGTAAAGGCGCTTGACAATTTTGCAATGGCTTATAAGAAAAGTAAAAAACATCTGCAAAAGGGAAAAATATTAGAAAAACAGGCAGCAGCCTATAAGGCTTTAAAAAACTGGCAGAAAGTTTCCATTATGTATAAAAAAGCCCTGAATGATTTTAATCTGGCTTCAGGAACCAACTATGAGATAATTTCGTCAGCATACAGATCCCTTGGTGAATCTTATATGAATCGGAGGCAATATGTTAATGCCGGTGATGCATTTTCCATGGCCATCAAATTCGCAGGTAAAAATAGCAGCCGCCCTGATCTTGGGTTCATGATGGGTGATGCATATGAAAAAGCAAATATAATTAAAAAGGCAAAACAGGCTTTCCAAAAGGTTGCATCAGGTGACGACTCCATCTGGTCAAGACTTGCAAGTGAAAGGCTTTCAACTTTGAAGCTTGCCATGGAAGTTAAAAAATCATGAGGTATAGAGGTCCTTTAAATATATGCCGGAAAAGAAAATTCTGATTATACAGGAAAATCCCCGGGAGAGGATGGAGATCACCGGGTATCTTGAAAATATGGGATTCAGTGTGGCCGGGGCTATTGATGGTATTGAAGCTGAGAGTATTCTGAAGCACAGCTCTTTTAAAATGGTTATTGCCGATTCAGCTGCACCAGATCTTTCCCCGGTTGATTTTCTTAAATATGTAAAAAATAAAAATCCTAAGACCGAGGTGCTTTTCATTTCCGATGAACCGGTGATTGAAGAAGCAGTGGAGGTGATGAAAGAGGGTGCTTTTGATTTTATTGTAAAACCCCTTGATAAAGACCAGCTGAAATTATTGACAAAACGCGTTTTTTTTAAAAAAAACAGATCCGGTAAAAGGCTGAATAAAAAATTATCGGTAAAAAATACAGTTGAAATCATTACCTGTGATAAGGAAATGCACAGACTTCTTGCCCTTGCTGAAAGGGTGGCTGACAGCAGTGCATCGGTTTTGATACAGGGTGAAAGTGGAACCGGCAAGGAATTATTCGCCAGATTTATTCACGAGAAAAGTAAAAGAAATAAGATGGCTTTTGTGGCTGTCAATTGTGCGGCTTTACCTGAGAATCTTCTTGAAAGTGAGCTCTTCGGCCATGAAAAAGGAGCATTTACAGGGGCAGTTGCAAGAAAATCAGGTAAATTTGAGCTTGCCCATAAAGGTACTATTTTTCTTGATGAAATCACTGAAATGCCCTTTCACCTTCAGGCGAAACTGCTCAGGGTGCTGCAGGAAAAGCAGATTGACAGGGTTGGAGGAACTGAACCCGTTGATGTGGATGTCAGGGTCATTGCCACAACAAATAGAATTGTAAAAGAATCCCTTGAAAAAAAAGAATTCCGTGAAGACCTTTATTACCGCCTCAACACAATTCCCCTGATAATTCCCCCATTAAGAACACGACGTGGAGATTTAAAACTTTTAATTGAATTTTTTTTACATAAATACAGTATTATTGACGCACGACCTGTCAAAACTCTGACAAAAGAAGCTTTTGACCTCTTAAATCATCAGATGTTTCCCGGGAATGTAAGAGAACTTGAAAATATTATTCACAGAGCTCTTTTAATCGCTGAAAAAGCTCATATTGAGCCTTGTGACCTTTTAATTGAGAATCACAGGGATGAAAGGGATACAGGGCAGAAGGACTCGAATGTTTTTTATAATGTTGAAGGCGAACCATTAAAAAAAATGGAAGAAAAAATGATTTTTCATACCCTTGATAAAACGGATGGAAACAGGACCCATGCCGCAAAAATTCTTGGAATCAGTGTACGAACGCTTAGAAATAAACTCAACGAATACAAAAAAGAGCAACAATAATACCCTTATCTGCAACTGGTGCCTTCCCCTTGGTTCATCCTAAAATAATAGAATAACAGACCTGATGAATAACGGTTATGAAACCGATCCGGATTTAAATTTCGGATCTGCCATTATTTTTTATTTTTTTGTTTTAAATGTCAGGCATATTTTTTGCTTCAATTTACAATATAACGGCCATGAGACCGATCTGGTGACTCTTAAACGGCCTCACAATAAATATTGAAACTCTTATTTTAAAGAAATTTAACGAGAGTTTCATATAAAATGTTATGGCAGATTTTAATAAGGGGATAGATATGGCTGATTCAAGAATTTTTAACAGAACTTTTAAAGTACTGTCCAATTCACTTGATATAGCTGCACGACGTCATACCGTTATTGCAGGTAATATCGCAAATATGGATACAATCGGTTATAAGCCAAGGGATATCGATTTTAAGAAAACCCTGGAAAAAATTATGAATGATAAACAACCACGGACAATGTCCGTGACAGATCCAAAGCATTTTTCAGGAAACGATAATACTACAACCTCGATTAAATCGGAAATAAGCCGCTATGTTGATCTTGAACACCTTGATTCCGTTAACATAGATACTGAGATGGATCATCTTGTTGAAAATAATATTAAGTTCAGTGAAACAACGGAGATGCTTTTAAGGAAGATGAGTATCTTACGAAATGCTATTCAGGAAGGAGAATAATAAATCATGGATCTATTAAATGCGATGAAAATAAGTGCCACAGGACTTGCTGCCCAGCGCTTTAAAATGAATATCATAGCGGAAAATCTCGCAAATGTTGATACCACACGAACAAAGGAAGGCGGGCCATACAGGCGGAAGATGGTCGTTTTCCAGGGACAGGATATTGGAAAATTTAAGAGTATTCTTGAAAAGAAGGCAGAAAACAGCGATACAGATGGAATTACCATTGACCCCATTGAATTTAATTCTGAAAATGAGCCGGATTCCAGATTGAATTCCACCGAGGGCACCGGTGTTAAAGTGGCTCGTGTTGTCAAATCCCAGGCTGATTTCAGGCTTGTTTACAATCCGGCTCATCCGGATGCTGATCCTGTAACCGGATATGTTGCCATGCCCAATGTGGATCATTTAACTGAGGTTGCCGATATGATTGTTGCAAAAAGGTCCTATGAGGCAAATATTACGGCCATATCAACCACAAAAAGTATGATATTAAAAGCCCTTGAAATAGGGAAATAAAATTTAAGGAATGCTTTATGAATGCAATAACAGGTACGGAAGCTGGGAATACAGGAAGACTTTCCATTAAAACAGAACCCCTTTCAAGCAGGGTGGAGAAAAGGGATACTTCCTTTGCAGACAGGCTTAAGTCCGCAATAGGCGATGTAAACTCAAAACAGAATATAGCTGATAGGTCAATTGAAAATGTTATTCTTGGTAAACTTGATATCCAGGATGGCATGATTGCCATTCAAAAGGCTGATATTTCGTTAAGGCTTATGCTGAAGGTCAGAAGCAAGGTTATGGATGCTTATAAAGAAATAATGCATATGCAGATTTAAAAAATTTTAGGAACGATTGTTATGAATCCGGTTATTGAACAAATACAGCAAATTTTCAAAGAAATGCCCCTTTCCAGAAAAATTGCCATTGGAATTCTCATACTTTTAATGGCCGCAGGTTTCACCGCAATGTTCATCTGGGCAAACAAAACAGAGTATAAGGCTGCTTATACGGAACTTACAGAGGACGACGCTGCAGATGTTGTTGCAAAAATCAAAGAGTTGAAAATTCCATATAAAATAAAGGGTGGCGGGAGTATTATTATGGTTCCTGCATCCAAGGTGTATGATGTCAGGCTTGATCTTGCAAAAGATGGAATTCCAAAGGGCTCTGGTGTGGGGTATGAAATATTTGACAAAACAGATTTCGGGACAAGTGAGTTTGTTCAGAAAATAAACAGAAAAAGAGCACTCCAGGGAGAGCTTGCAAGAACAATAAGCGCATTTGATGAGGTTAAAAATGCCAAGGTAATGATTGTCCTTCCCAAGGACTCTGTATTTGTGGAGGAGACAAAATTGCCTTCCGCTTCCATTCTGCTGGAGTTAAAAAGTGATATTGATGAGGAAAAAGTTGCCGCCATTGCCCATCTTGTTGCAAGTTCAATTCAGGATTTGACTCCAAAAAGGATTACAATAGTTGATACGGCGGGTAGAATTTTATTTGAAGGCAAATCTGAAGCGGAAAAGGAAAGGATTAAAGCTAAAAATCTTGCCGATGCCCAGTATAACTACAAAGTCAGGTTTGAAGCAAATCTCGCAGATCGTATCCAGACAATGCTTGAGAGAATTGTCGGTAAAGATAAAGCCATTGTACGTGTAACTGCTGAGATGGATTTCAGTAGTAGTAATGTGAGTGAAGAAATATATGACCCCCTTGAAAGGGAAACAAAATTTATACGAAGTGAAAAAAATCTTGCTGAAGTATCATCCACCCCTGTTCAGCAGCAGGGCACTCCCTCAAGTGTTAATCCTGTTGTCCCTGCAGGCGGCAAGGCAGGTTCAAACGGGGTGCAGCAAGTAAATAAGAAGAACGATACCATAAATTATGAGTTGAGTCGAAGAACAAGCAAGACTGTAAAACCCATGGCAGTTCTTTCAAGGCTTTCCGTTGCTGCGGTTGTTGATGGTAAATATCAGTATAAAACAGATAAAGACGGGAATCGTGTTAGAACATATGTGCCGAGATCCAAGGCGGAGATGCAGCAGTTCAGCGATCTTGTGACAAAAGCCATGGGCTATGATCAGGCACGTCAGGATCAGGTATCCATGGAATGTTTTCCTTTTGCATCCATAGGAGAGATTGGAAAACCCGAAAAAAAACTTACCGGCTGGCGTATGGTTCAGAAGGAGTATGGACGGACAATTGCCAATATTCTGCTTGTCCTTCTTGTGTTTCTATTTGTAATCATGCCGATCATGAAGACGGTTAAAGGAATTAAATCAAGTTCTGAGCAGGCAGCTCTGCCAGGACCTGAAGAACCGGGTTTAATAGAGGACAAAGAGGAAGAAGAACCTGATTTTGCAGATATGAGCCCAGCTGAACAAAGTGAATTTTTAGATTCAATGCCTGTGAAAGAGAAAGAAGAATTTATTAAAAATATGTCCCATGCCGAGAGAGCGTCTTATCTTGCTAACCTTGGACCTTCCGGGAAAGCTGCATATTATGGAGAGAAAGATATTGAAAAAACAGCTAATATAATAAAGGGCTGGCTGAGCGAAGTTGCAGAGGAGGAGGAATCATAATGGCAGAAATTTCAGATCCTGAAAAAATGACCGGTGCAAAGAAAGCCGCCGTGTTTCTTATGTCCATGGGTGAGGAGTATACAACAAAGGTGATTGAAAAATTAAATGATGCTGAAATTAAGGATTTGGCCTTTGAAATGTCGAAAATTGATTTTATAACTTCTGAGATGTTAAATTCTGTTTCAGAGGATTTTGTTTCAAGGTTTGAAGGTGAAACTAAAATGGTTGTTGAAGGCGGGTCCTTTATTAAAAATGTCGTTTCCAAGACCTTTAAAGGAGATAAGGCGGAGTCGGTTTTTAAAGACGTTGAAAACAGGCAGAGATCTCTTCCCTTTGTGTGGAGCCGTGATGTCAACATAGGTACCCTTGCAGGGTATATTGAGGGTGAACATCCCCAGACCGTTGCAATGATTCTTGCCAATATGCCCTCGGATATTGCATCTGAAATTTTAATGGCTGTGCCCGATGAAAAAAAGGGAGATATAGCCCTGCGTATTGCAAAACTCGGCCAGATATCAGATGAAGTTGTAATGGATGTTGACAAGGCCTTGAAAAACGAGTTGAGCGGTGCAGTAGGTCCCGGAGGTAAAGCCGGCGGAGTAAATGTGCTTGTCGATATCATTAATGGTGTTGATAAAGCAACAGAAGATATTGTCATGGAGAAGGTTGAAGAAGACAGTGCTGAAATGGCCAATGATATCAGGAAGATGATGTTTGTTTTTGAAGATATGGCAGGAATAGATGACCGGGCCATGAGGGAAATATTGAAAAAGGTTGAAGGTCAGCAGTTGACCTATGCACTTAAGACTGCAAGCGATGAAATGAAAGATAAAATATTTTCCAATCTGTCCCAGAGGGCAGGTGAGATGCTCAAGGATGATCTTGACAGTATGGGTCCTGTACGTCTTGCTGAAGTTGAGGAGGCCCAGCAGGCAATAGTTCGTGCAGCCAAGGAACTTGAGGCAGATGGAACCATCGTTCTCGGAGGTAAAGGTAAAGATGATGTCCTTGTCTGATAAAGAAAAACAAAATGCCACAGATTCAGATGAATGGAAACCTCTTGACCTGAATTCCATACAGCATATTGATGATGAAAGATTTCTTAAAAAGGAAAAAGACAAACCTGATTATAATATTTTTAAGTTGGTTTATGAGAATTCCGGGATTAGTGAACAGGATTCTTTTAAAACGCTTTACAAGACCAATGTAAAATCTACTGATTCTAAGTCTGATGAATCCCATGATTTCAAAGGCCTCTTCCAGGAAGA